>DATBAY010000408.1:0-9018 GCA_036271295.1 Lacipirellulaceae bacterium
GGGCGTTAGGGCTCTGCAGAGGGACCGCACCTGAACGGTTTGCAGGGTCTTTTCACCGCACTATACTCTTAGCTCGTACCGGCGGCCGGGCGGTCGAGCAAAACCATTTGGAGCAAACCGGACGCTAGCGCGTTCCGGCTGATTTGATTAGCCGCGCGGCGCTATAGGGGGCAATTATGCGACGTCCTGTCATCTGCGCAATTGCGATCATTTTCTCGGCCGTCGCGGCTTCTGCGTCGGCCGCCGTCGTGCTCGATCAGCAGAACGACGTTACGGGGACCGGGACCGCCGATTCCACCAGTGGTGGATTCCTGGAGCAAGGGCAAACCTTTACGGTCGGCGTCACGGGAACGCTTTCGCACATTGACGTGCAACTCAATTTTCCTGGATTCGACTCGGGCGGCAACGCGATTCTCAACGTTTACAACACCTCGGGCGGCTTGCCGACTGGGGCCAGTCTCGGCAGTGCGTCGCGAACTTTTTTCCTCGTTCCATCAGGCGGCTATGCCTTTCAGCCTTTCGACGTGAGTTCGTATGCAATTCCCGTTCACGCCGGCGATGTTCTCGCCTATGGCATTTCGAGCGATATCGGCTCGACTTTCTTCGTGCGAACCACATCCGACCACAGCACGTACGCCGGCGGTCTATCGCTTTATCGCACTTACAATCCGGCGGGTGTGTGGACCAATTACACATTTTCGCACGATGGCGGGTTCCAGACGTACGTCGACGCCAGTGCCGCAGTCGGGCTGCCGGGTGATTTCAACAACAATGGCGTCGTCGATGCGGCCGACTATGTTCTTTGGCGCGATCACCTCGGTGAACCGGCCGAGACACCGCTCAATGGCAATGGCGACGGACAGCACGGCGTGGACGACGGAGACTTCGCACTGTGGCGTGCGAACTTCGCATCGTCCACGACCCCCGCGCCTGCTGCGGCTGCAGCAGTACCGGAGCCGGTGGCAGGCGTGCTGCTTCTCGTGGCGATCGCTTGTCTGAATTTCGCGATCCGTGATCGGTGAGCACGCTTAGACTGTCGCCGACTCATCTGTTCGCCGAAAGCGTTGCATTAATGTGAACAGAAGCGCCATCACCGCGGCCAAAAACCCGCTCAGAGGCCACCAAATCGGCATCAGCTGTGGCGGCTTTTGTAAGTTCGCGATTAGTGCGGCATGAAACACGATCGCCAGTAGCCATAGCGTGCATGCCGCGAACCACAGCATCCACGTCGAAAGAAACTGAAACGTGGCGTCCCGCTGCTCCGGGGCGAGCCAATAATCCTTATTCGGCAAATTGAGGAGACTCGGTGTGAGTCGCATGATGATTGGCATTGCGCACAACAGCAGTGCCACGCCGACGAATGTGCCGCCGGCCATTCGCACGAAAGTTTCTTTCGAGCTCCAGTCGTTCGGCACGCCATGGGCATCAAAATGGCTTGCGATTTTATCCGGCAGCTGCGGATACAGGCGTGCCATATCGACGCCGGTGAAAATCGCCGCCGCCACAATCAATGCCACCGCCAACCACTTAGTCCACATATTCCACCTGCCGGCTAAGTCTCACGGTGACCAATGCAATGGCACGCGGTGCTCGCGCACGAGCGCCTGCATTGCTCTCAATGACTGAATGAGCGTGCCGATCTCGGCCGGATGCTTTTCGACAATTGAAAGGGAGTCGGCCGTAATTCTGATCGCGCCCGTGGCGTCGGCAAACCGCAATTCGCAATACGTGGCGTCGCGGTCGTAGCTTACGTCCAGGTTGCTGATTTCCGCGTCTTCAATCGTGTCGATGCAGTCGTTGAGGTCGACTGGCGTGGGCGGCGAGTATCGAAGCATTCGAAAGACGCCATCGAACACTTGCGCGAATGGAGTAGATGCGACTTGCTTCGAATCTTGAATGTTGTCCACTGTTTTGGTCCAGATTGCTTCAGCCGGATCAGCCAGATTCAGTGCGATGCTGATCGAATAACTGAAAAACGGCGTCACGATTGTGCCCGTGCCATCCGCCGGCTCTGCGACCGACAGCTCCCGGCGCTTAAAGGCGAACGCTTGTTTCAGCGCGCCGTAAACGGAGTCGAGATCTTGCTTCAACTCGCCTGCTGAAATTCCCGCAATATATTCTTGAGCACGAGCATCCACTGGATCGGGAACGCGGTGCGTTTTCTTCCAGCCGGAGAGAGATTTGACACGGCTCGCACCTTCATTGAGGAACGAAATTCGCCGAAACAGCGCACTTCCATCGATCGCGGTGCTCTCGATCGGCGGCATTTGTACTCGTTACTGGTCCAGCGATTGCCGACGATGTTTGTTCGCGGATTCAATCGAAACAAAGGATTCGAACTTCCAAGTAGAAGTTCGCGTCTCAGTATAACGGTGGGCTGGAACATACGACAACGAGGTTATTGATGTCGTTCACCGCGGTGCAATAAACACTCTCGCCTTCGGAAACTGCTCAATCACCTCGGCCGGCTGACTAAAGTTACACGCCAAGATCTCGACGGGATTGCCGGCAATCCACTGCGAAAGATCAATCGCTTCGTACTTGCCGGTGTTGAAGCCGATGAGCAGCCTGCACCGCGTGACGCCGATATTCTCGATCGAGTGCCCAAAGCCCTGGGGGATGTAGCCGACGTCGCCCGCGTTGAGCGTCTCGGTGCGATATCGGCCATGCGAGCCGAACATCGACACGCTCGCTTGGCCCTCGAGCACATATTGCCATTCGTCGGAAGTCGGATGCCAATGGAGCTCGCGCAGCCCGCCCGGCTCGAGTTCGAGTAGCACGCCTGCGATCGTCGTCGCGATCGGGAAGCGTGACGAGTCGACACGCCACTCGCGGCCGCCTTTAAGCACCGAATGCGGCGGTTCGGCGAGCATGCGGAACTTATGCGTCAGCGGCGGCTCCTCGCGCCCCTGCAAATTCGGCTGTTTTGCTGCCGAAGGTTTCGCCCCGCGCGCAAAATAAACTTCATCCTTTGGGAAAGTCGCGAAGGCCGACTCCGGCATTCCAAAGTTTTTGGCAAGCACCTTCGGCGACACATGCCCGATCCAATCGCTGATACTGAACGTTCCGAATTCCGAGAAGTACCCGTTGTCGAAAATGAGAATGAAGTGCGTCGGCTCGTCGCCGAGGCAACACAACACATGGCCATGCCCGCGCGGAAAATACCATACGTCGCCGGGCTCGAAATCATTCGTTTCCGCACACCCCTGCGGATCGATGACCGTCGTCCGCACGCGCCCGCTCACCACAAACGCCCACTCCGCCGCCGTCGCGTGCCAGTGCAGCTCGCGCATTACGCCCGGCTCTAAAATCATCGAGACGCCGGCGATTCCTTTTGAGATAGGCAATTGCTCGACCGTCGCTTCCCGCCCAATGCTCCCGCCGATTTGCTTGCCGGCCGACTTTTCGAGCTCGAATTTGAAGGTGGGAAGTTCTTTGCCGCTCAAAACTGGATCGGGCACGTTATTGTTGGGCATTTCGCGCTTTCTTCGCAATGCGGCCTGCGTATCAAATCGATTCTTGACACGAGTATGAATCTCGGCCGAAATCCGTCAAGCGTTCGCTGCCCTCTACGCAGCGATGAGCGAATTCCGGTTACGCTTCGCTGCACCGGTTGCGTAGCAAATCATTCTGGGCTTCCGGCAGCGGCAACCGCACAACACGCTTAAAGAGGCAGTTAACAACAATGCCAGGCCGACCGGTTCCGGAACGGGGGCCGTAGCAACTCCTGCTCCGCTGGCAGCGGCTGTCGACCCAACGTGTGATCGCCAGATATCGTAGTCGCCAGCGGAGTAAACCGTTCCGAGGCCGTGCCGCCAAATGACATAATCTGCGGCATCAACCGTGCCATTGAGATTGTAGTCGCCGAGCGCGGTTGATCGCGGGACCGCCAGTGGAAGGCCTGCATCATCGGTAACGGCGAGATACAAAAAACCTTCCGTTGAGTTACTGACGAACGGGCTGACCACGCCGGCGGAAGCGATTTTTTGAATGTTTCCGAGAATTCCCCCCTCATAGAGATTGCCGCTCGTATCGAACGCCAGTCCGATTGGTTGTTCCGCATTTGGGAGCGTGGCGAACACACTGACCATACCGCTGGGCGAAACGCGGCTAATTTTATCCGTGAGGAAATCCGCCACATAAAGCATACCTGCCCGGTCGAACGCCAGGCCCTGCGGTCCGCTCCCCGTTGGAAGTGAGGCAAATAAACTCACTGCGCCGGCCGGCGTGATCTTATCGATTTGGTCCGCATTGCTGTCCGCTACATACAAGTTGCCTCCGGAATCAAAAGCGAGCCCTTCCAAAAACGCGCTCGCTGGGACCGTTGCGAAAGGAGTTAGCGTACCACTCGGCGAAATTCGATCTACCTCATGCGCGCCCGCCTTCCCCACATACAAGTAGCCAGATGAGTCAAAGGCGATGGAAGTCGGAAACGCGAGTCCCGTTTTGAATACGGTCGCCGAGCCGCCCGGAGTTATCTTGCTGATTGTGTTCTTATTGGGATCGCTAACAAATAGATTGCCGCTCGCGTCGAAGGCTACGCCCGACGAGTAGACAGCGCCCGCGGGCAAATTTGCAAACGTACTTACGGATCCCGCCGAGCTGATCTTCGCGACGTGCGCACCCAACTGCGTGCCGGCATAAAATATATCCGCGCGAGTCGATGCGCAGGCGGCAGCCAAAACCAATAGGGCATAAAATCCAGCGTGCTTCACGGTATCGCCCCCCAGAGTGCAGAAATCGTCGTCTTGCGAGCGCGCATTATATCAAGGACCGCATTCCACTTTGCGCTTAGCGGCACATCCTAACACGTACCGAAAATCTCGCACTCGCCTCCAAGCACTAGGGCGTGGAAATCAAAAACATTTTTCCGGCTTTCGCAAGCGAACGCTATTTCCCGCCAACCCCCCATCTAAGTCGCGAAAAACGCGGGGACTTTTTTGTTGATTTTGTGCCAAGACCTGTGTTAGGCTTTGGCTCGCGATAACTGTACATCCGTTCCCAGAGCCCGAGCTAGTCATCAAGCGCCGCTGCCAGCGATTTCTCGGAGAAAGAGCTCCGGACAATTAACGACAGATCCGCTGCACCCATTTTTGAAACCGTAACACGCTCCCGAAGACATTATTCGTCCCCATTTGGAAAGACCGACGTCAAAACATGCCTTGTTTTCTCGATCGGCCCGCTGCCTAGACGTTCCCAGAACCCCGAATTTTGTATTAAAAAATCGAGTTTGCATTTCGCCCCGATATCCGATTTTCTCATGTATCTCGTAACCGCGACGACTTACAACCAATTCCCGACAAAACGCCCGTCCCATATTCCTTTTCGCCGCACGCAAAAGCATGCGCAATTCGCGTTTTTACTTGACAAGATGTTACATTCTCCACATGATGACGGGCGTTCAGGCGCTGACTTGGAGTTGCCGTGCCGGCGATCAAATTCGCCGCTTTTCTACACCTATTGCCACCTTGGACGGATCATGCTGATCAAGAATTTCCGTATCGTTCTCTGCGCTTCCATCGTTGCCTCCTGGGCTTCTGCCGCTTCGGCTGTTGTGCTCTATAGCGATAACTTCAACACTGCGGCCGACAGCGCCAACTGGACGGTGAATTCGGCGCCCGCGGCCAATGCGAGCATTCAGCACGCTGACTTTGGCTTTGATTACAGCGTGGATGGCATCCCGGCCGCTCCAGGCTCGGCCGATACGCTTGGCATGCGCTTACGGGCCAATACGCCGCTCGATGGCGGTGGCAATGACCAAAACACGCGACCGGCCGGTGCGACTTCCGGCCTCTCGGTGTCGCCAACAGGAAAGAGCTTCGGGACGAATTATCAGGTGACGTTTTACGCTTGGTCCAATTTCGCCGGCGCAGCGAACGCCAGCGGGTTGGGCGACAACGCGTCCTCGGAAGGCGGAACGAACAACATTCTATTTGCCTTAGGTACGTCCGGCACCGTGCCGCAGGTCGTGGGGAACACTAGCGCGTTGACCGACTCCACGATCGACGGCATCGCTTTTGCCACAACTGGCGACGGCGGGATCACAAACGATTTCCGTACGTATCCGAAAACAAATGCCATTGGACCTACGTCGCAGCTCGCTGCCGGGGCTTACTCCAATCAGACCGCCTTATACACGACCCTATTCCCGGCCGTGGCCGCGCCCGCCGTTCAATCTGGAATCGCGTCCTCGTTCTATACGAGCCCCACAGGTACCGGGGACCCGATGGGAGGGGTGACCCAGACGGGCTCATTCGGATTCGCCTGGCATAAAGTTGTTCTCACAAAGAACAACGGCTCCGTTACGTGGACCGTAGACGATACTTTGCTCGCCACGGTCGACGCCAGCGCGCTCACACTAGGTGGCAACAACATCGCGCTCGGCGTTTCGGACGTCAACAGCACCACAGCCCGCTATCCCAACCTCACGTTCACCGTGTTCGATAATCTATCTGTCTCGAGCCTTGTCGCCCCTGGCGTACCAGCGGATTACAACGGCAACGGCGTCGTCGACATGGCCGACTACGTGCTGTGGCGCAATGGCGGCCCGCTGCAGAATGAGGTGAACACGGTCGGCACGGTGGATGCAAGTGATTACGACGCCTGGCGAGCCGCATTTGGCAATCACGCAGGCAGCGGCAGCGGGCTGGGTAACGCAGCCGTTCCGGAACCCGCGTCGTTGTTCCTGCTCGCAGTCGGCTTTGCCGCTGTTTGTCTCCGCCGTATCCGCTGAGGGCGAATCGCGAGATCAAAATTCTCGATTAGTCGTTGCGGGTATGCCAATCTTGCTCCAGCAGGGCAAGTGATAGCGCCAAGCGCCGATCGCATAGTAAGACGCCATCAGCACGCCGAAGATTGTGCCGATAAACGTTGCAAACACCAGAGCTTGGATTGCCGGCAATCCGACAGGCGACCAGAACATAAGCCGCATCACGACGGTCCAACAGATTCCAAACCACGCGCCGCTAAATAAGGCGTTGAATGCAAACGTTGCAAAGTGTGGCGGTGGCACCTCGATGCCAACGAACCACAGGCAATGGTAAATGGGTGGTGCGTAGTTGCTATGCCACATTCCCGTCTTGGAAACTCGTGCTAGCGCGATTCCGAGCCGCTCGTCGAAGTCCATTTGCTGATCCCCTGCGTAAGATGTGTTCGGTATGAGCGGCGGCAACTCCGATCGCCTCGCTCGACAATCTCTTACGGCGGAGCACTTACCTCGTTACAGGCGCGTGAAGAAAACCGGTTCGGCCTGCAATTAAGCCATTTTGCTCACGGCGCGGGTGCTATCACGTGTGGTAATCGGCGTTGAGCCGCACGTATTCGGCGGTGAGATCGGTCGTCCAGAAGCGGGCGGCGGATTTACCTTCTTCCAGGATCAGGACGATGCTTGTATCGCGATCGTCGGCGATCGATTTCGAGACGGCGTCGGCGCTGAAGTCGACCGGGGCGCCTCGTTCGTAGAGTAACAGTCCGTTGATATAGAGTGTTACTTTGGAGGGATCGAATTGCACACCGGCGTAACCGGCGGCGGAAACGATCCGGCCCCAGTTCGGATCGGCTCCGGCAATTGCTGTTTTTACGAGCGGGCTGTCGGCGATTGTTTTGCCGATTTGCAGAGCGTCTGGGCGCGTTTGGCAGCCGTGAACCTCGACCGTGATGAGGTGTGTGGCGCCTTCGCCATCGGCGGGAATCGATTGGGCGAGGTCTTCGCAGACTTCGAAGAGGGTGGTGCGGAAGTCGTTGAGACCTTTGCCGGTTAGCGGGGTCGGGGACGACCCGGCTTGCTCGGCTGCGGCGCCGTTGGCGATAAGGAGGACGGTGTCGTTGGTGCTCATGTGGCCGTCGACGCTGATGCAATGGAAGGATTCTTCCATGGCATCGACGAGGGCGGACTGGGCATCTTGCTTGCGGAGGCAGGCATCGGTCATGACGAGCGCGAGCATGGTGGCCATATTTGGGCCGATCATTGCGGCGCCCTTGGCCATGCCGGTAATTCGCGTGGGAATTCCGCCGATTTCGAGCTCCCGGCCGCGTAGTTTTGGGACGGTATCGGTCGTCATGATTCCGCGCGCGGCGTTGTCGAGCGATTTTTCGTCATCGCCGAGTTTTAGCGAGGCGGCTTTGATGCCGGCGTGGATTTTCTCCATGGGCAGCATCGTGCCGATGACGCCGGTGGACATGATGAGGGCCTGATCCGCGTTTGCGCCGATCGCTTCAGCGGCCCAGGCTGCCATTTGCCGCGCGTCGGCATCTCCTTGATCGCCGGTGCACGCATTCGCTACGCCCGAATTGATTGCGATGACTCGAATTGAATCGCTTGGCGTGCGTTCGCGGTCGATCGTGACCGGCGCCGCATGCACCAAGTTTTTTGTGTAGACGCCGGCCGCCACCGCGGGCCGATCGGAGACGACGAGCGACAGATCGAGCTTCGTGTCATTTCGCTTAACGCCGGAGTAGACGCCGGCGGCTCGAAATCCTTGGGGAAGACGGAGACTCATGCGCGAAGGGGGCTGGGGGCTTGGGGCTGGGGACTAGAGCAAGGCCATCGTTTCTGGGAAGCCGTGCATCAGGTTGAAGTTTTGAACGGCTGCGCCGGAAGCACCTTTTATGAGATTGTCGATGGCGCTGATGACCACCACGCGGCCGCGAACGGTGCGGATGGCGATGTCGCAGTAGTTAGTTCCGCGGACGTGTTTTGTAGCAGGCAGTGATGATGACAATCGTATGAATGGTTCGCCGGCGTAAAAATCTTGCAGTACGCCGAGTAGCGATTTTTCGTTGAACTCGCCCGTGGGCTCGGCGTAGCAGGTGGAGAGGATGCCGCGGTCCATCGGGATGAGATGGGGGGTGAACACAACGCGCACTTCTGCGGCGGCTACATCGGTGAGCACCTGGTCGATCTCGGGCATGTGGCGATGGGTACCGACGCCGTAGGCGGAGACGCTCTCATTGCACTCCGGAAAATGAAATGCGGGCTTAGGCTCACGGCCGCCGCCACTCACGCCGCTCTTGCTGTCG
>DATBAY010000409.1:0-2805 GCA_036271295.1 Lacipirellulaceae bacterium
ATCACCGGCCCCCGTCGCGACCTGCTTACGATCCAAGGCGGCGGCGCGACCATCCTCTCGATCGGTGATAACAACGACCTGGTCTTGCTGGATGTTTTCGTGAGCGGACTAACGCTCACAGGTGGCCACGCGTATTCCGGATCTGGCGGCGGAATCTATACCACGGAAAATCTGACGGTCAGCGACTGCGCAATTACCAATTGCAGCACCTCGCCCTTCGGCAACGATGGCGAAAAGACTTCAATGACCCCTTTAAAACACTGGCAGAGCCAGTGGCACGCCAATTTCAAAACACCTTCGAATCGCCGAGAAGCACGAACGCTCGCGAAGGCTAAATCGCCACCGCATGATGCCGGCGTCGCTGCGGCCGTTGATATTTGCGAGCCTCACGCCCGCCGGATTTCAGATATCCATAGTGCACGGCAAACCACTCGGCGTACCGCTCACGATCCATGTAGTTCGTATTGCGATCGTCGACTAAGTGGCCGAGCTCATGGATCAGGATGTTGTTCAGGTAGAAATCCTGAGCCGCTTGTTCGCTCCAGGTGAGCGTCCAGGTGCCGTGGGTTGGTTCGTCCCACACGCCGCCGTACATCCGGCTTTCGTTCATCAGGTTCGGCCGAGGCGGCGTGTCGTATTGTTCCACGAACGATTCCTCGATCGGGTACAAATACAACGCGTTGCCCCACTGCATGCCATAGCAAGGGAATGACTTCTTCTTGCGCGTCATTTTGCTGAGCTGGATGACCTCCAGCTGCTCCAAGAATTTCTGGGGCACGCGGCTTAGTCGCTCGCGGATTTGCTCCGGTGTGAGAACGTGGCGGTAGCCTTCGCCCGGTTCCTGGATGACAATGCGATAGTTGGACTTTCCGCTCGGTTCATACCAGTCCTCGGGCGGAGCAAACGGCTCGCGGGCGTTTTGCTCGCCCATGCTCGAACGCCGGGCCTGTTTCGGTCGCCGGTCGGCGTGCGACCGAACCGACGTATTGCGACCCTTGGCCTGACGGGCTGTACCTTTAGCAGATTGGACACGACGTACGTTCATCGCTGGGAAGGCGAACCGTTGGGGGTGTTGCTGGCCGGTTGGCTGCGACATTTCCGCCGGCATTACACCGGCGGAATTGCGTCGCTGCCAGCAAGTCTTGGCCAGCAGCCCACCACATCCAAATGGCGGGAAAGTGGGAAAAGGGGGCGAGGCGGTTCCGATGCCTCTACTCCATCCTAGGCAACAGAAAAGGGGGCGTTCAACAAAATGCCTAAGTCGCTTGTGTGTAATACCTTAGGTGTGTCGCTTAAACGCGACACGAGCCCGAAAATGGGAAAATTCGGGGTCCGGTTATAACGCCTCATTAATGCCCATAGTCGACGCATTTCAAGAATGAAGAAACACGCTCACAAGACCATCCTTTACTCGCGCGATGGATGCCATCTGTGCGACGTGGCAAAAAAACTTCTGACTGAGCATGGTTTACAGCCGGAGGTCATCGATATCGACAACGATCCGGAGCTTGCTGCGCAATTTAACACGTGCGTCCCTGTCGTCGAGATTGACGGAAAGATTCGCTTCCGCGGCCACGTAAACCGCGTCTTGCTGCGGAGGTTGTTGAAGCACTGACCTATTGCTCGTCGGCTGCCGCTTCACGAAAGCCATGGCGGAAAACGCCATAAAAGCTGCCGAAGAGGAATGCGGTCCAGCCGCAAAGCACCGCGACCGAGAAGCCACCGACAACAACGCCGGCAGGCGAAGTTCGATAGCCGACCGTGGCAGCCAGATATGCCGACCCAACAATCGCGCCGATTCCGATCGCAGTCAGAACTAGCGCCCGAAGCCACGGCAACGCCGTCGTGCCGCGCGCATGCCACGGCGAGCGCGCCTGTTGGCGCACCGAGGCAACGCGATCCGAGGCCTCGGCAAGCGAATTAAACGCCGGGAAAGCATGGTTCTCGTCCGACTGATCTCGGAGTCGCGTTCCCAGCGCGGTGGCGAAAACGTGCATGGCAACGACGATCGTTGCCACAAGCAGGGCTGGCGCAGCGAGTCCGTGAGTCAGAGATAACAGGGCGAACAGCGAACTGAGCGCCGCTACCGCCAACAAAAGTTGGCGAAGCCTAAATCGAAATAGCGCGGGACAAGCCTGAGACTCAGTTCTACAGCGAACGCCATCGTCGCCGGCCGCTGATTCGAACCCGGTAGTGAAGTGCCCGGTAGCCATGCAACCCGCATTATGGTCGCCTCTTAAAATAAGACAAGTTTGATGCAGAAATTGCCTAGGACTAGCGATGGCGGTTGAGGCAAACGGCCAAAGGCATCGTGGCGATGGGCAGCACGGCGAGTGCCGTCACGACGGCAACAAGAAGATAGGTAAGCCCCCACGGTTCGGCAGACCAAGGGAAGCGAATCACGCACGTAGCAATAGTCGCTACGATCCACGTGGATACGGCGGTCCATTCGACGAACCGCGAAATTAATTGGCGTCGCCGCGCCGCGATGATTGCCCATCCGGCACCTAACAAAACTAAGCCGCCAAGCGTTGTCGCGAAGCTGACGTCTACCAAATGCCGAGAGTCTGGCATCAACAGGAGCTGTGACAAAGTTACTTCCGCGATTATTAGCGCGGCCACAATAAATATCGATGGGAGAACAATTCTGACGCGACCTGAAAGGCCTAGCAGCCCGGGGAAGTATTCCGTCACGGCCGGCAGCTTGACAGGCATGGTATGTTACGCGGCGTGAGCATCCGAGGCCTGGCACGGAGGTATAGCCGATGACGATGGGCAAGCGACGACAGCGGCAGGAGTCGCTGT
>DATBAY010000410.1:0-10239 GCA_036271295.1 Lacipirellulaceae bacterium
AGGCTTTACGGTAGGTCAACGCAAAGGCCTGGGCGTCGCACTTGGCGATCGCAAGTTTGTGGTTCGGATCGAACCGGAGGGTAAACGAGTAGTCATCGGCGATCGCGGCGAGCTCGATCAACGCGAGCTAACCGCAGCAAACTGTAACTGGCAAAGTTGTGATGCAATTGAAATGTCAGATGCACCGCGACGATGCTGCGCCCAAATCCGCTACAACGCGCCTGCCCAGCCCGGTGAGATGACGATCCTTGAATGTGGGCGCTTGCACGTTCGATTCGACGAACCGCAATTCGCAGTGACGCCCGGCCAAGCTGTCGTTTGTTACGACGCGGAGACGAACGAACGGCTCCTCGGCGGCGGATGGATTGAGTAGGTCGGCACAAAAGCGTGCAAGAGTCATCAATATGCCCAACCGTCTCGCCCAGGAATCGAGCCCGTACCTGTTGCAGCACCAGCACAATCCGGTGGATTGGTTTCCCTGGGGCGGAGAGGCGATTGAAAAGGCACGCAGTGAAGATAAGCCGATCTTTCTTTCAATTGGTTACTCGGCTTGCCATTGGTGCCACGTGATGGAGCACGAGAGCTTCGAGAACGAACCGATTGCTCGCTTTCTAAATGAGCACTTTGTAGCGATCAAAGTTGACCGCGAAGAGCGACCGGATCTCGATCAAATCTACATGAATGCCGTGCAGATGCTCACCAATCACGGTGGTTGGCCGATGAGCGTTTTTCTGACACCGGAATTGAAGCCGTTTTACGGCGGCACGTATTGGCCGCCGCGCAGTTCGCGGGGCATGCCGGGTTTCGATCAGATTCTCGCTGGCGTCAACGACGCCTGGAAGAATCGCCGCGAACAAGCGCTCAATGCTGCCGACCAATTGACGGCCGAATTGCAGAATATTGGCGTCGCGACCGAGAGCGATTCCGCATCCAGTAAGTTGTCCCTCGAACTGGTCAACGCGGCTGCCGTGCAGTTACGAAGAGCATTCGACGGCACCTACGGCGGCTTCGGCCAGGCGCCGAAGTTTCCCCATTCGATGGACCTGCAGCTGCTTGTTCGCGTGGCAAATCGAACCGGCCAACAAGGACCACTTGAGATGGTGCAGCTGACACTCGACCGGATGGCGGCGGGCGGTATCTATGACCATCTCGGCGGCGGCTTCGCGCGCTATTCCGTCGATGCCCGTTGGCTCGCGCCGCACTTTGAGAAGATGCTCTACGACAATGCGCTGCTCACGAACGCGTACTTAGACACTTACTTGATCACGCGCGATGAGAATTATTCCCGCATCGTTCGCGAAACGCTCGACTACGTGATCCGCGACATGACGGACCCCAGCGGCGGTTTCTACAGCACCGAAGACGCCGACAGCGAAGGCGAAGAAGGCCTGTTTTACACTTGGACGCCCGCCGAAATTGAAGCCGTACTGGGTGCGGAGCGCGAAACAACGTTCGGCCGCGTCTACGACGTGAGCGATGTCGGCAATTTTGAAGACCGTAACATTCTCAACTTGCCGAAAACGCTTGAGCAATGCGCAAGAATCTTGAATCGCGACCCGCACGAACTGTCCACCGAACTTGCGGATAGTCGAAGGAAGCTTTTCGAAGCTCGCGAAAAGCGTGTTCGACCCAGCCGCGACGACAAAGTCATCGTCGCCTGGAACGGACTCATGATCGATGCGATGGCCCGCGCCGGTGCGGCGCTCAACGAGCCGGAGTACGTCATCACGGCCGATGAAGTCGCGAGCTTCATCTGCTCGCGCATGCGTCGCGACGATGGCAGATTGCTCCACACGTATCGCCACGGCCACGCCAAGCTGGACGCTTATCTCGATGATTACGCGTCGCTCGCCAATGCCCTGGTGAGTTTGTACGAAGCCAATTTCAAAGAACGGTGGATCGATGAAGCCGTTCGGCTGATGGACATCGTTCTCGACAACTTCGCCGACTCGGTCGGCGGCGGATTTTTCTACACTGCGAATGACCACGAGCAACTGATCGCGCGGAACAAGGAACTTACGGATAGCAGTCTGCCGAGCGGCAATGCGCTCGCCGCAACAGCGCTTCTGCGGTTAGGTCGGCTTTTGGGACGCTCAGATTATTTGGATGCCGCGGAGAAGACGATGGGGGCAGCGCTGCCGATCATGGAGCGCGTCCCCATGGCTGCGGGACAGATGTTGCTCGCGCTCGATCGCTATCTTGGACCTGCGTTTGAAATCGTGCTCATCGGCGACACGGCTCGTGATGAGATGAAATCGGCGATCGCGCTCGTTCAGCGACAGTTTCTGCCGCGTGCCGTATTAGCAGTTCGCGATTCTACCTCAACGGACCCAGCCGGAGCGCAATCAGGACATTTGAACGAGCTCTTCGCGGGCAAAGAGTCTGCCGACGGCCAACCCGTGTTGTATGTTTGCCAGAACTTTTCGTGCCAACCGCCGGCGATCGGTTTCGCGGCGATTGAGGCGAAGCTCCGCGAAGTGGGGCGCGACGGAGCGTGAAAAGTTCGGCGGGTTAAAGATCTAACCCGGCCTGCGATCCTTGCCAGGCACTACGCGTGGCGGCGATGACGGCCGACAACGCCACATGATGGGCGGTCGCAATTTTGTGGCACGCTTCGTACTCGGGCATAAACCGCACGGAGCCGTCGGGCAAATAGGCAACTTTGCCGGCCACCTTTCCCCAATGAGTGCTAACCTCGCATGTTTCGCGGGCTAGAACGGTGCGCGTGACCACCGAATGGCGCACGCCCAGCGTCGCAGTTTCGGCGAAGAGAACTCGTTCCAGCTTCTCGACGTCGGCCGGGCGGCACTGAGCGCTCAGCACGATGCCGGGCCGACCCTTCTTCATAAGAACCGACGTCAGCGATACATCCAGCGCTCCGGCCTGCCAAAGTAAGTCGACGGCATGGCCAATCGTCTCGCCGGTGGCATTGTCGAGATTTGTTTCCAGCACCACGATGGATTCAACGTGGGGGTTGTGGTTGGGATTTTGTGAAGCACTGCTCCCGGTCGCAGAAGCGACCGCGCCTATCAGGATGCGCAAGATATTGGCTTGCGGAAAGTCTTTCTGGCCTGCTCCGTAACCAATTCGATCGACGGTCAGCGCGGGAAGCGAGCCGAAGTCATCCGCGAGCGCCGCCACGATCGCTGCTCCGGTGGGAGTTGTTAGCTCTCCTTCGCAGTCGAGCGTTGCAAGCGGCACGTTACGCAGCAATTCGCCGGTTGCAGGCGCTGGGATAGAACAGCGGCCATGTGCGATTTGCACGTAACCGTGCCCGGTAGGCACCGGTGAACAAACGATACGTTCGATTCCCAGCAAGTCGAAGCCGATGGCTGCTCCAACGATATCGGCAATGGAATCGACTGCGCCGACTTCGTGAAAGTGGACTTTCTCGATAGTTGAACCGTGCACCTTGGCTTCCGCTTCGGCCAGCTTGTGGAAAATCCGGCCCGCGAGTTCTTTTTGCCGCGCAGTCAACGTGCTGCTGTCGATCATCGCTGTGATGTGATGCAGATGGCGATGTTTGTGCTCGGGTTCGTACTCGACGGTAATCTGCGTTGCCCGAAAGCCTTGTTTTTTTACCTCGGTGCGAACGAGCCGACAACTGGGCAAGCCGAGCGAGTCGATTCCCGTCTGAATCGCGGCCAGTTCCGCGCCGGCATCTACGAGCGCCCCGAGCGTCATGTCGCCGCTGATTCCGCTCGCGCAATCTAAATAGGCAATTCGCATAACTTTGCTAGCAATTTAGCAGGTAGCCCCGGCTCCGCCGGGGGTTTGAACAAGGATGGAAATTGGCGTCACGCCATCCTCGGCAGAGCCGGGGGCTGCACGCGGCGGTTCGATTTTATGTCAGGTCGCCCGTCGCCGCTATCACCCCGCGGCGTTGACCGTTTACGCTGGCATCGCTAATCTTCGGCCGCCAAACTCCGCGCTCAATTTCCGCACGCTATGCCAGCAATAAAAAGGGCTGCCGACCCGAAAGCGAAACGCCTCGCGCCCAAAATCTGGGGCCAGATGCCCGCGCGGATAAAGCTGCTCTTCGTGACCACGCTCCATCGCACCGGCGGCTGGCTGGCGGAAGCATTTCGCTCGGATTGTGCAGCGGAAGTGCTGTTGGTGGAAACCATCGGAGCGACGGCTGGCATGTCGCGGTTGCGCGATGAAGTATTCGACGCCATCCTCATCAGTCATGAACCGGGCGCGCTCGATGCGCTCGATCTTGTCGAAGGACTCCGGGCTGGCGGCAACGAAGAACCAATGATCGTTCTGGGCGCGGCGCCCTCCGCTCAAATGTCCGCCTTAGCTCATGAAGTGGGCGCCGACGCTTACTGCTGCGTGGCGGAAACCACAACGCGGTCGTTGTTGTGGACATTCGCCCGCGCGATCGAACGCGCTCAGTTGATTCGCGAACATCGCCGCTTGGCGCAACTGGAGCAACAGCGACTGGCTCACGAGCATGAAGAAGCCGAACGACTGTTGGCCGAGCAGCGAGCGGTTATTGCCGACCTCGAAAAAATTCGAACGGCGGAAAACGACGGAACGTTCATCGAAGGCGAGCTTTCCTTAGAAGCGATGGCAGATTGCGGATTGCAACTGACCGAGCCGATCGATTTGCCGACCGCACCCGGAAAGAATCTAGACGATGCCGCCTTGCCCGAACGACTCGTGAGCCATTACCGCGAAATGTTGCGGGCGTACGTCGTAATGGGCGCCGGCAATCTCGCCAACGAAATGGCCACGCTCGCTACCCTGCTCACCGAGGCCGACGTTTCGGCAGAGCGCACCATGCAACTGCACGTGCGCGTGCTGGAAGAACTCATCGGCTCGCTTGGCAACCGCAGCGCACGACACGTCATGAGCCGCGCCGATCTTTTGGTTCTCGAAATTATGGCCCATCTGGCCGATGGATACCGCCGACGTTACCATGGCGAGCATAGCCATTCGCGGCGACTTGAGTTGCCGAGCGTCTAGGTAGCCGCCCCGCCTCGGACCGAAATGTAAATAGCCGAGCCACCGTGGCTTGCAACACTTGCGGTGCCTGCCGTGGATCGTCCGACCGGGCAAGATGCCAGGGTTATGCAAAAATGCCTACATCCGACGCAGACACCACTGTTGCCGAACTTCGCAAGCTCATCGCCGATTTCGTTGCCGAGCGCGAGTGGTCGCAATTTCACGCGCCGAAGAATGTATCCATGGCACTTGCCGTCGAAGCCGCGGAACTGATGGAGCACTTTCAGTGGATGACAATCGAGGAGTCGCGCGAACTGCCCAACGACCCGCAGAAACTGGCCGACGTTGGTGAGGAACTGGCGGACGTGATCGGTTACTCATTCGCGCTAGCGAACGAACTTGGGCTCGATGTTTCGAGTGCGATTCGCGCCAAGATGGTGAAGAACGTCGAAAAGTATCCGGCCGAAGAATATCGCGGCCGTTATGAACGCCCCAAAAAGTAGCCGCGTGAATCAGCCTCTTGCCATCGTTGGAGCAAGCGCGCGGGCGGCCGCGGCATCGGCGGTGCGGGCTGGCTTTCAACCCCTGGCGGCCGATCTTTTCGCGGACGCCGATCTTCGTCGCATCGCGACGGCGACACGCATCTCGCCGTACCCCGAAGGCTTCATCGATTGGATGCGAACCATCGAGCCGCCCGTTTGGATGTACACCGGAGCATTGGAGAATCACCCAGACCTGGTCGATCAATTGGGTTGGATCGCGCCACTGTGGGGTAATTCGGGCGACGTGCTGGCGCGCGTTCGTTCGCCTTGGGAATTAGCAGAAATCTTGAGCACTGCCGGGCTGCTTTTCCCAGAAGTGCGCGAATCTGCTGAAGCGTTGCCGCGCGACGGATCGTGGTTGATGAAAACTTATGCCGGTGCAAGTGGCAGCGGCGTGCGAGCGTGGACCGATGAACAGGAAGCGAACAACAACGAAATTGCCGCGTGCTTTCAAAAACGAATCGAAGGCGTGCCCTGCGCCGCCGTATTCGTTGCATCAGGCGACCGCGCCAAGCTGCTTGGCGTAACGCGGCAGCTCATCGGCGAAACGTGGCTGGGCGGTCAAGGGTTTCAATACTGCGGTTCGATCGGGCCGTGGCCGATCTCAGAGAGGACGCGAGCCACGATCGAGCGCCTGGGCGGCATCCTCGTCAAGCATTTTGAGTTGATCGGCCTGTTCGGCGTCGACTTCATTCTCAATGGCGACAATGTATGGACGCTTGAAGTGAATCCGCGTTACACTGCCTCGGTAGAAATCGTGGAGCGATTTACGGGTGCGAGTGCGATTCGCGAGCATGCCATCGCGTGCGGGGCTACGCTGGCCGAAAAGACGTCTCCAATAACAGAACAAATCCAGCCAGCCAGTGGCAAAGCGATCGTGTTTGCTCGACGCGACCTTACGATTTCCGCGCTCTTCGCCGAACAGGCATTGGAGCAGGCTTTTGAAAGCCCTTGGCCTTCGCTCGCTGACATTTCAACGGCCGGCACACAAGTAGAAGCCGGCCGGCCCGTGCTTACGATCTTCGGCAACGGTGACAGCGTTGACCAAGTGGAACGCGATCTGCACCAACGAGTGGCCGAACTGGAAAAAAAGATTTACTCTTCAACTTGAGAGAAAGCATCCTTCAAGCCTTTGCGAACCACTAAAATGCGTCTTGGAGTCATCAGCGATACTCACGGCCACGTCGAACTAACTCGTCCGGCGATAAGGATGCTCGAAAGTCTCGAGGTCGACACCGTATTGCACTGTGGCGACATTGGTTCTATCGAAGTGGTTCAACTTTTTGCCGCGTGGCCGACGCATTTCGTATTTGGCAACTGCGATTACGATACGAGCTCATTCGCCGCAGCCATCAGAAAAGCGGGCCAGCCCTGCCACGACTTGTTCGGCGATCTTGAATTTGAAGGCGTGCGCGTCGCCCTGCTCCATAGTCACGAACGCCGCAAGTTTCGCGAGACGATCGATAGCGGCGACTACCAACTCGTTTGCTATGGTCACACGCACGTAGCCGCAATCGACCGGCACGGCGAAACGACGGCCTTAAATCCCGGCGCAATCTACCGCGCAGAGCCGCATTCGCTTGCCGTTGTGGATTTGCCGAAGGTCGAGGCCAGGATCATCAAGCTCTGATCGTTAGCCCGCCAAGCGATCGATTCGGTTCATTGGCAGAATCATTTCTGCCTCTTCCGCCTGGCAGCAATACTGCATGAGATAGGCGTCTTCTGGCGAGTCGTCGTAGAATTCGTGTAGCACGTTCGTCGCCTTGAACCCGCCGGAGCGGAAGAACACCTGGGCCGGGAGATTCGTCTCGCGCACTTCCAGCGAAATCCGCGTGCGGCGTTGGCTGGAAAGCTTGCCGACCAGCTTCTCGATCATTTGTCGCCCGACTCCGCGGCGGCGGACGTCGTTCGCCACGGCAAAATTCAAAATATGCAGCCGCGTTTTGTGCAGTTCATAAATCATGAAGCCGACGACGCGCTCGCCATGCTCGGCCACCATGCCGATGCAATTCCGCTGCCGCAAGCAGCGAATGAATTCCTCTTCGAACCAGGGGAATTCGAAGGCGCCGCGCTCGATTTCGAGCACCTCTGCCATGTCGCGCCGGATCATCCAGCGAATGTGAACTCGAAGCTGCGTTTGTTGATCGACAGGCATTTTGGCCTCCTTCCATGTCGGCCGGCTGTGTTGCACAAGTCCCAGCGAAGCGGGCAACCAGGGTCAGCAAATTAACAAATGCAGTGCTGACTGCCAATCCGAAGTTCTGGCGGGTGCTAGCAGCGACTTGCAACGCAAAAAAGCCCAGCCAACATGGCCGAGCATGTAGCCGGGCCTTCTTGGCTCGGCGAAATGATGTAGCGCTACGAAATCATGTAGTGGGAATCGCTAGTGCTCCACCGGTTCCCCGCCGGCGCGTGTGAGTTGCGCCCGCAGTTGATTATCGCTCCACTTATTGCGCGTGAGAGTCTCCACGTGCCCATCGGCGTAAGCCGCAACCACCCTCGGCATGTTCCCGAACGCTTGAGCTGGATGAGCCATGTCGACATTCCAATCGCCCGGCTTGGTCCATTCGATCGCTAGTTGCGGGTCCACCTCGATGATTGCGATCGTATTTGCACTGCCGTCTGTAATTTCGCGAATCGCCGTGCCTTCGTTGTTGAAGAAAATCGTCTCTTTTCCGACGGGCACTTGGAACGTCGTCTTGCCCGCGCCGGCGTTCGCTTGAACTCTCGGATCCGGATCCGCGAAAATATCCGGCATCTTCTCGACCAGCGGGCGGTTGTGCGGACTGTCCCAAGCCTCATCTAAATGAAACTGCTTATAAAGCTCCCCCTCTCCTAAGAACGGCAATACGGCAACACGCCAACTCAACAGCGGCTTGCCAGATTTATCGCAAACGGCTGCCGGCGGAAAGTGTTTGTTGGCCGATTCGAAGTTAAACATCGCGAGAATGAAATGTCGGAGCCGATTCATGCGCTCGACGAGACGCGACTTTTCCATCGACTTGTCCGCTGCCTGACTGAATATAGATTCCAGCTGTGCGAACTGGCCCGCCTCGCTCGGAAAACCAAAGTTGACGCGAGTCCCATCCACCTTGGCGGGCAGCATCGTCACCAACAACTGCGCGTAGCCTTGCACCATCCGGCTCGATTCACCCTTGTCGCCAAATTCGGCGGTTGCCGCCGGTAAATCCCGCCACAATTTGGCGAAAACCTCAGCGGCCTCGGCATCTTTCGTTTGCAGCGAGAGCTTCGGATTCGCATTCGGCGGCAAACTAATCGATCCCTCCAGGCTGACCCACCGATCGGCCAGTTCCCTGGTGAGCGGCGCGAGCACTCCCGGCAGCTTCGGCCACAGTTCACGCACTACGCGGCGAAAATCTGGGCCGGGGCAGAACACGGCCGAGAGTACCGGTTTTTCGGCGGCGAGCTTTGCGAGCGGAGCCAGTAAGTCATTGCGTTCAGTGGGCTTCGTCGAAGTGTACCGTTCGAGCGTCCCCCGTGATCCAGCCAGGACTAACTCCCCGGCTTGGCGAGTCTCGAATTCTTCCGCGATTGGTCGTAAGGGACCGCTGCTATGATCTTCGACGATGTCCTGTGCCAATTTCTTAAGCGCGCTTTCTACTTGCGATGCTTGACCAGGCGCCGGCGTAAACACCAAGAGCGGCCCGCCACCGTCGTGCAAATCGCCAAGCCCAACAACCGCACAAACCTGCTGTGTTCCCGCGGTTTTTACGCGCTTCACGAAACTCTCGACCATGAGCATACCAACGCCCAAGCCTTTCGGTTCGCGCGGCAACTTGAACACATTGCTGATGTGCTCTTCGGAGTCCGCCGGCATGGGGACCGCATTGACATCCAAGCACGCGACCGCAAACGTATCGTCATTGACATACGGCGCCAGCATCGCGCGGTGATCGACGGCAAACGCTGGACCACCGATAGCCAAAAGCAAAGCCAGTATACATCCACCACGACCCATTGAATTTCGAGAAACACGCATCGTTTATTCCCTATTGCTTGTCTGTCGCGATTTGGATTTCGTACCGACAATTGCCGTGCGGAATTTGATCTGAGGCGGGCAGCTCCAACACGGCCATCTTGCCATCGAGGCGATACACAAACGGCTTTCCCGTCGCCGGATTCGCCGGCACCGGCACTTCGGTGATCTCGGTAAGCGTCTTGGGCAGCGCGTCGGCATGGCTGGCTGCGTACATTCGCAGAGCCTCGATCACGCGTAATGCGGCCGTCTGCCGCTCGGCCCGCACCTGCGCTTGTCGCGAGTTTTGAATTCCCGGTATCAGAAGGGACGACATCGGAATGACTTCTCGATCCTTACCTTTGCCGAGTGGACCGATGTTGGCGAGCATTTGTTCTTGTTCGCCGAGCCGCCTCGACATTTCCGGATACGGTAAGTACCACAGTTTCTGAAATGCATCGCCATATTTCGCGTTCATGCGCTCCGTGTAGATCGCGATCACTTGGCCGACCGCCATTTGCTCCACCCGCTGGCGGTCCATGCCTTCCGCAATAAGCTGCTCCTTGGCGTGCGAGTAGCCCAACAGTGCCAACGCCGTCGCCGCCACACCGTCCTCAGCCTTTTGCAGCGGCTTGCCGTTGCGTCCCCCCAGCAGATTACCACCCACCTTGCTGTAGTTGGCGAGCGTCTCGGTAAACAGCCGGTTCCATTCCTCGGGAGCGTGTTCAGCCGTTTCGGGATGGTCGATGAGCGGAAACATCCGCGGCCCAA
>DATBAY010000411.1:0-2941 GCA_036271295.1 Lacipirellulaceae bacterium
CGCCCCGAAGCTGAAGGCGCGGGCGAAGAGGAAGAGCCCGTCGACGAATACGGCCGCCCCGAGCAAACGCCCGCCAACTACGTTGTCCACGTCTACGACCAGCAAAAATTCAGCCGCACGATCGACCGTCCCTTTACGCCCGAAGACGCCGAAGCCTTCGCCAGCGAATTCAACCGCACCTCAAAGAACTACGGCCGCTTCGCCGTCACCGGCAAGAACGACGCCAAACCCAAAAAATCGCTCGACTAAACCCGAGCCCCCTCCCATGCCCACCCTGCCCAGCACCGCCCTCGCGCGCGCACTCACCCACCCCTTGCGGTTTAGCGCAACCGCATTCGCCTGCGCGTTGCTCGCGCTCTGCCCAACCACAATCCACGCCGAGCTCCCCACGGAACTCCGCATCGTCACGTACAACATCCGCCACGGCGAAGGCATGGACCACAAGATCGATCTCGAGCGCATCGCAAAAGTGCTCAACGATCTCAAGCCAGATATCGTCGCCCTCGAAGAAGTCGACCAGGGCACCAAACGCGCCAGCGGCGTCGACCAACCCGCCGAGCTCGCCAAGCTCACCGGCATGAAAGCCTACTTCGGCCACAACATCGACTTCGACGGCGGCGGCTACGGCACCGCCGTCCTCACCAAGCTCCCCGTCAAACACGCCGAAAGCGTAAAACTAAAATCGTTCTACGCAAGCACCCCCAAACATGCCGAGCAACGCGGCGTCCAAGTCCTCAAGATTGGCACCAAGGACGACGCGGACCTCTGGTTCCTCTGCACCCACCTCGACTACCGCGGCCCGGACGACGAGCGCATGGACTCCGCCCACACGATCAACGACCTCGTCGAAAATCACGGCAACCAACCCGCCATCATCGCCGGCGACTTCAACGCCACGCCCGATAGCGCCCCACTCAAAGAGTTCGCCAAAGAGTGGAAAATCGCCGGCGAAGAGCCGAGCGATAAGAACGCCGGCAAATACTTCACCTTCCCGGCCGATAAGCCCGATCACCGCATCGACTACGTCCTGTGCCGCCCGGCCAAGGATTGGCAGGTCGTCGAAGTCCGCGTCATCGACGAACCCGTCGCCTCCGACCACCGCCCCGTCCTCACCGTGCTCAAAAAAGCCTCATAGGCACGACTGCCACCCCGCTCGTATTGAAATCGGGTGCCACTGCTGGCTGGCCCTGCAGTGCAGCTCTTTGCGGTACTCTTGCAGTATGAATTCCGGTGTACCCGAGATTGCCCACGCGCCACCAAGAACGCTAAATTGCGAACGAATATGATTCTAGCTTCGATCGCTAACCACCACCGCGAGCCCCAGCCATGTGGGATCTTTTAACCGGCGACCCCAATCGGCTTCGAGTCGCACTTCTCTACGTCCTGCCGATTTGCCTCACAGTCCTCGCCGCCACAGCCATCAAAGCCTGGCGCATGAACGAAGCCCACAAACGCGACCACGAGCTAAAACTAGAAATGCTCGCCCACGGCATGTCCGCTGAACAAATCGCCGACGGCCTCGGCATCAACACGAACGGCGCAGCGACAGACCCCGCCCGCCTCGCGGAAACGCTCCCTTACGTCAAAAATTAGCGCCCTGTTTTGCCGCTACCGCTGACGCCACCACAGCGGAATCGCCGCCATCACTAAGAGTGTGAGCGTCCCCGGCTCCGGCACCGCGCCGCTAAACGTCATGAACGTCGGATAGCTCGGCCCCGAACTAACCAGCATCCCGTCCGCAGTCCCGTTCGCCAAATAACGCAGCACCTCCCCAGTGCCGAACTCCAAATCCACGCCGCTCACATACAGCTTCCCATCCGGACCGAACGCAATATCATTCGGCTGAAAGAAACTCGTCGCATACGAAACGACCGCACCGTCATCCGCGCCACCCGCCGTGTACCGCCGAATCGCCGGCCCGCCGTTGTTACTCGCATCCAGCACATACAACTTGCCATCCGGCCCGAACGTCAGCGCCTGCGGAATCGTGAGCCCGCCCGTCAGCGGCCCAAAGAATTCCGTGAGCGGTTGCGTTCCACCAACGGATACCAGCACATCCGCCATCCCCGGATTCACCACATACAAATCCCCCGCCGCGCTGAACGCGACATCCGTCGGCTGAGACATCTCCGCCGAACCCAGCACGCCCACCGAATTCCCGGCCGTGTCATAAATGTGCACGTTGCTCTCCGTCACATCCGAAATGTACAGATTCCCATTCGGCGCAAACGCCATCCCCTCCGGCCCTTGCACGTCGTGCCCATCATTCTGCCCGTTGAACGTCACAAACGGCCCACCAATCTGAGCGCCAGTCGTCGAGTTATATCGATATACTTGCGCAGGGTTCGACGACGCCGCATACACGTCGCCGTTCGCTGATGTCGCCACACCCGTCACGCTGACCAGCGGAATATTCGGCGAGATCGCAGCCCCCGTCGTCGCATCAAACCGATGCACGACGTCGTCCACGCCATCGCTCACAAACAACGTCGTCGCGCCGGCCGAATTCGCAGCCACCACACAAGAAAGCAGCGCCATCGCCGCCAATAGAAAGCGGCCCCGCCGCCCGATAAATGAAATCTCAAGATTGCCGTTCATTAGCCTGCTCCCGTTCAAGTGATCCGTTCTTCCCGCACTCCTCTATAACCGCCCCTTCTGCTCGGGGCAAGCAATCGCGCCCGCCCGCAGACCCCAAAACGCCTCTTGTTCCGTCGTCGTGCTCTTCGTGCCTTTGTGGTGAAAAAGCCTTTCCCTCCCGTCAACTTCCTGATTGACTAAATGTATAGTTTACTTTACATTGAAGTCTGCCCTCTCCGTGTCCTCCGTGCCTCCGTGGTTATTTAGGAGCCCACCATGGCCTTCCAACAAAAAGTCGCCTGGCTTAACCTCTCCGTCGCACTCCTCTCCCTCCTCGCCTACGCCATCCTCATCCCGCTCCTCG
>DATBAY010000412.1:0-5538 GCA_036271295.1 Lacipirellulaceae bacterium
TTCGTACGTCGATACGTCGCCTTTCCAGTGAGCAATCCATGGGCAAAGCAAAATCCAAACGGACGTGGCGCGAAAAACTGGCTGACAGCAAAGACTTGCCGAAGGTCGCGAAGATCGATGTCGCGAAATCGAAGCGTTGGGGCGCCGGGACGTTCGTCATTCCCGCGCCGATTGAAGTGGACGCGTTGATGAAAACCGTCCCCCGCGGAAAGCTTACGACGACTGACGCCCTTCGCCGGGCGCTTGCGAATCAGCACGGAGCAACGATCGCTTGCCCGCTAACGACAGGCATTTTCGCGTGGATCGCAGCTCATGCGGCAGACGAGGATGAGCAAGTCGGTCGGAAGCGCATCACGCCCTACTGGCGAACTCTCAAGACGGGCGGTGAACTGAACCCAAAATATCCGGGCGGCATTAAAAACGTACGCTCACGCCTGATTGCGGAAGGCCACCGCATTGTGAAAAAGGGCGAGCGATACTTTGTAGCGGACTTCGAGCAGTCCGTCGTCGAGCCAAAGCCGCTCTAGCTAGCGACTCGGTTTTTTTGCTCCGCGTCTCGAATTCGGACGATCGTCTAGGATTGAGACGACCGTTGTTGCGCGGTGGCACCGCTCGCTGGGTCAATAAACCGGCAATCGACTGGAAAATGCCGGCCATTTGCCGCCTTTCTACGGCAGACCTGAATTCTCACACCCCCTGCACACGTGTTGGCACGCCCATTGCTTTTAGCTCTCGCGACGACAACGTCATCCGGGCCTTAAACCACCTCGGTAGGATGTGAAGTGTTTCTCTCTTGCCTCTCCGCCAGGTCGCAGACGCGGCCCCGCAGCAGCCGGACTACCCGCCGGCTGCTGCTTTTTTCTTCTACGCCCAAACACACCCGTTCGCGAGCAAGTGATGTTCGGCCGCCACGCGCCGCTGACTCACTGGCTCGCGCGCTCATGTGCTTGTTGACGGCGAAGAAAAAGCCGGCTGAGGCATATTGCGTTGTGCCGCACGGATCGCGGCGGAAGTTCGATCCGGCCGCACGCAGCTTCGACGTCATGCAATAGCGTTACACGTCGAACTTAATCCCCTGCGCCAGTGGCAGGTCGTTCGAATAATTAATGGTGCTGGTGGCGCGCCGCATATAAGCTTTCCAAGAGTCGCTCCCAGATTCGCGGCCGCCACCAGTTTCCTTCTCGCCGCCAAACGCGCCGCCAATTTCGGCGCCGCTCGTGCCGACGTTCACATTCACGATGCCGCAATCGGAACCCGCGCCCGACGTGAATCGCTCCGCCTCCTGCACATCGCGCGTGAGAATCGCCGACGACAAGCCTTGCGGCACGTCGTTGTGAATGCGAATCGCATCATCTAATTCGCGATAGCGCATCAGGTACAGAATCGGCGCAAAGGTTTCTGTTTTTAGTATCTCCGCGTCGGGAGAAATCTCCACGACCGCCGGCCGCACGTAATAGCCGCCTGAGGGCACACCTTCCGTGACTCGCCCACCGCCATGCACTTTGCCGCCTTGCTCCTTGGCGGCGGAGAGTGCGGCCTCCATCGCATCGAAGGCTCGTTTGTCGACGAGTGGACCTACGAGCACACCCTCTTTTGTAGGATCGCCGATTACTAACTGTCTGTAAACCGCGATAATTCGATCGCGCAATTCATCGGCAATCGATTCGTGCACAATCAATCTTCGCAGTGTGGTGCAGCGCTGGCCGCAGGTGCCGGCCGCAGCGAACACGATCGACCGCACTGCCATCCGTAGATCGGCCGAGGGCGCAACGACCATGCCGTTGTTGCCGCCTAATTCTAAAAGCGATCGTCCCAATCGGCCGGCGACAACCTTGGCCACGGCACGCCCCATCGGGACGCTACCCGTTGCGGAAATGAGGGGCAAGTCGGGTGATTCGGCAAGTGCCTGACCAATATCAGCGCCTCCGATGACGATGCGCGAAATGCCACCAGGCGCTGCAAAACCGGAAATTTCATAGGAAATGATTTGCTGACATGCGATCGCGCTAAGCGGTGTCTTCTCCGACGGTTTCCATACGATGGGATCGCCGCAGACAAGCCCGATCATTGCGTTCCAAGCCCACACGGCGACCGGGAAATTGAACGCCGAAATCACACCGACTGGTCCAAGCGGGTGCCAAGTTTCCGTTAGCCGATGCCCGGGCCGTTCGCTGGCGATCGTCTTCCCGTAAAGCTGCCGACTAAGACCAACCGCGAAGTCGCAGATATCAATCATTTCCTGCACCTCGCCGCGCGCTTCGGGAATAATCTTTCCGGCTTCCCAAGCAACAACGGTCGCTAGCGGCTCCTGGAGCTCGCGGAGCTTATTGCCAACCCGACGAACGAACTCGCCACGAGCTGGTGCTGGCGTATCGCGCCAGGCAGGAAAAGAATGAACTGCCGCATCGATCTCGTATTTAACCGAGTCGATGGACGTGGTAGGCAACTCGGCGAGTACACGCCCATCGATGGGTGATCTCACCGTGAGCGGCGGCCCTTTGGAATCTGGCAGGCCAAAGCCACGCTCGGCCGCTTCACTTACACCCAACAAATCCAGGGCTTGCTGAATTGCACGATCCATCAATCTTCCTCACCCAAAACGCCGGCGCTGAACTTCGTCGCCATTTGCGATTCGTAATACTGACCGAAGCGATTTCCCAAAAACGCTTCCATGGTCACATCTTCCTGTTTTGCCAAACCCTTTGGCCGCAACTTGCCCGCCACGTGCAAATCGAGGACCGCGCAAATGCCGGCCGCCGTCGTAATCTGGATCGCACTCCACAATTCTTCGCCGATCTTTTGGTGATAAATCTTACGCGCGTCGCTCTTCTGGACCAGCAGCCCTTTCCGCCAGCCGGTCACCGTGCAGAACGTGACGACAACGTCCTGGAACGTTATCGGCACCGCGCGCTCCAAAATCTCCTTGAACTGATCGCGATATTGCCCCATCTGCAATTCGTCGATCATCATCTTCATGAGATCGCGATGCCCGACATAGCGCACCGTCTTGTAGTTCAGCTCGCGAACTTTTCCGGCGAGCGTATCACACAGCGTGCCCAACCCGCCGCTCGTGTTGAACGCTTCATAACGTACGCCATCGAGCGAGAAATGTTCCAGGCCTTCGAGCGGCAGCAGGTCCATTTTGCGGCCGCCGTGAATCGCTTCACACGGATTGCAATACTCGTTGATCAAACCGTCGGTCGACCAGGTAAGGTTGTATTTCAATTCCCCAGTCGGAAACTGTGGCAGCGCACCGACGCGCATTTTGACCGTTTCGATCTTATCGAACCAATTGATGAGATCATTCGCCACGATCGAAATGAAACCGGGCGCGAGCCCACATTGCGGCATGAAGATCTGTCCGTCCGCCGAGCTTTCTGCGATCGAGGCAACGGCATCGCTCGTTGCAACGTCTTCCGTCAAATCGAAATAACTCGCGCCGTTCGTGAGCGCCGCCCGAGCTACTACTGGGTTATGATGAAAGCTCAACGCCGACATGACGGTGTCGCGTCCTTCGAGCGCCGCCGCCAAATCGGTCCCACTCGTCGCATCCACGCGACGAACCTTCGCCCCGGTCATACTCGCGATCCGATCGAGCGCGGGCTCGCTCACGTCGCCTACAAGCACGTCGTAATCACCACTGTCCATCAAAAACCGGGCGATCATGCGGCCAATTTTGCCGGCGCCCAAAACCAAAACGCGATGCATAAATCGAGGGGGGAAAGGGAAGGGGGGGTGGGTTCGTGCCCTGCAAAGAGCGACAGCTTCTCAGTATAATTGAAAATGTGCTGGTTTTCTGCGCCTCGCCCTGCGGAGCTTGATCATGTCGACCGCGTACGATGACGTTGCCGAACAAACCGACGATTTCGATTGGAAGATCCAACCTCGCGCCGCAATTTGGGTGACGCGGGCGCTCGAAGCGCTGGCCGCACGTAACCCTGTCATCGCTCGACTTGCCGATGAGTTGCGAACGCACACCGGCACGCGGCTGGTTGATTGGGTTGACCATTTAGCCCTTTGTGGTAGCGATTCACTCGGACTTATTGGCGAACTCGCAGATGTCGGATACCAGTGCCAATCGCAAGACGACCACACGGTTTGGCGCCACACGCTGGGCATGTTTCCGCCGGTCATCGTTAATTGCGGGCGCACGGGCCTTGCCATTCGCTGCGAGTGTATAGAGGCATGCCTTATGGCCTTGCCGCCGGCCCTCGGCATCAAACCAATCGATGCCGAGCAGATCATTGGCGTCCGTGGCGGCGCCTATCGCCACGTGCTGTTTGATGATCACGCCGATGCCGCGCTCTGGGCAGTGGAGCGGCACGGCTACAATCAATTCGGAAGTCCCCACGCCTCGGTCGAGCAAATTGCTGCTGCGCGAAAACATCTCGAAACCTTCCGCATACGACCGCGCGAGTTCGAAAAACGCGAAGAAGGTTTTACCGCGGCTCAGTCGCTTTTCAAAGCCGCTGCCAAAGACCTAGGAGCCGATTGGGCCTGCGACCTGTTCTTCCAAGCCGAGCGCGAGTACTGGCAACAGCGCAATCGCGCCGGCGCGGTGCAGTATGAGCGTCAAAATCGCTTAGGCCTGGGCTGGGCCAATCATGACCACCACACGTATCGTTCAAGCCGCGAGGCGTTCCCACACCTGATCGCCACGCTCGAATCCATGGGTTTTCAATGCCGCGAGCGCTTTTATGCTGGCCGCGAAGCCGGCTGGGGCGCGCAGGTCATCGAACAGCCGCACGCGCGAGTGGTGATCTTTGCGGATGTCGATCTTTCACCGGAGGAAGTTGCCGGCGACTTCGCCCATCAGACATTACCCGAGCGTGACCATCTAGGCACGGTCGGCCTGTGGTGCGAGCTCCATGGCGAAGCATTTTTGCAAGCCGGCATGCATCACCTCGAAGCCCAATTCGATTTCGACGCCGCCCGCGACCAGCTTGCTGCCGCCGGCGTGGAAACCATGGCCCCTTTCACCTACTTCCCTCATCTGAAGCAAGCGTTTACCAAGGGCGAAGTCTGGCAGATCAACCCAAAGAATTGCGAACGCCTGCTCTGCCAAGGCCTTATTACGCCGGAACAATGCGACCGCTTCCGCCACGATGGCGCGATCGGCTCGCACCTCGAAATCCTCGAGCGGAACGACGGCTACAAGGGCTTCAACCAGACGGGAATCAGCGAGATCATCACCCGCACCGATCCGCGCCGGGTGCGAGTCGCCACGTAGTCTTCCCGGTACATACGAACGGCTTCGGCACCCCTTTGCTGTAGAACGCATGTCAACTTCGCCGCAAATCAACGACGCGAATATGGCGGTCCCCGCAGAATGGCTCGAAGAATTTGAAGCCGCCGCTCGTCGACCACTAAGCCAGCGTTTTCGATATGCATTCATTAAGACATATAAGCCGGTAATGGATGACGCTCCGTTTCGCTCCTTCAATACGACTGCCGAATATCGTGAATGGTGCGAAAACAACCTACCCAGTTGGTTAGGCTATGGCCGCGTTTGAATATCGGCAAGCTGAAGACATTCGC
>DATBAY010000413.1:0-12811 GCA_036271295.1 Lacipirellulaceae bacterium
GCCGACATGGTAGGTCGCCCCGCCTAACGACAACTTCATCCAAGTGTCGAGCACATCGAACACTAACGGCGCGTCAACCGGAATCGTCGGGTGGAGACAACTCGGTGGCTGCCACGCGCGGTAGCGAACGCCCGCTACATATTCGCCTTCCACACCCGTTCGGTGCAATGGCAACTTGCGTCCATTGCACGTAATTACCTGCCGTAGATCGGTCATTCCGCGAACTTTTACCTGCAACCGCTCGACGGACGAATCGACGTATCTGGCCGTGCCGCCAACCGCACCCTCTTCGCCCAACACGTACCACGGCTCGATCGCTTTGCGAACTTCCACTTGCACGTTCGACTGCGCAAACTCGCCGATGAACGGGAAGCGAAACTCAAAGTGGGGTGCGAACCACGCGTGATCCAGTGGATAGCCAGCCGACCGCAGCTCCTCGACGACGTCGCGGAAATCCTGCCACACAAAATGCGGCAGCATGAACCGATCGTGAAGCGATGTATCCCAATCGACGAGCGGTTCGGTGTACGGCCGCTTCCAAAAACTAGCCACGCAGGCCCGCAACAACAACTGCTGCGCGAGGCTCATCCGCTCATGCGGCGGCATTTCGAACGCACGGAACTCGACCAACCCCAGCCGCCCGCTGGAGCTGTCCGGCGAGAACAACTTGTCGATGCAAAATTCCGCGCGATGTGTGTTCCCCGTGCCATCGACCAGCAAGTTGCGGAATACGCGATCCACCATCCACGGCGGTGGCGTGCGCCCCGGTATCGCTTGCTCGAACGCGATCTCCAACTCGTAGCGCGCGTCGCGCCGGCCTTCATCCACGCGCGGCGCCTGGCTCGTCGGCCCAATGAAAGTTCCCGAGAACAAGTACGACAGCGACGGATGATTGTGCCAAAATGCCACCAGGCTGCGTAGCAGATCGGGACGACGCAAGAACGGACTGTCCGCCGGCGTGGCGCCCCCCAATACGACATGGTTACCGCCGCCCGTCCCCGTGTGCGAACCGTCCAGATCGAATTTCTCCGTCGCCAATCGCGAGTAGTGCGCGTCCTCGTATACGCCAGTAGTAACCGCCGATAGTTCGTCCCAATTCCCACTTGGCGGTACATTCACCTCAATAACGCCTGGGTCCGGCGTAACTTTCACAAAACTCACTCGAGCATCGTGCGGCGGTTCGTAACCTTCGATAACCACTGGCAGCGCCAGTTCGGCCGCCACCGCTTCAATCGAAGCGATCATCTCCAAAAAGTCTTCCAGTCGATCGATTGGCGGCATAAACACGTGCAAGACACCGTTGCGCGGTTCAACGCAAAGTGCCGTACGAACAACATTCGACGGGTTGCCTATCGTCAGGCCATACGCGTCCGATGCATGCTGATCTGTACTATGCAATGCTGATGCATCGCCATTGGAATTCTGATAGTCACCGCCAGCCGCATTTCCGTCGAACGCCCCATTTTCGCCCCGAACGTCGCCGAAGTCGGAACTCGCTTCATGCGATCCCGCCGCGCCCACCGCCGCCGGCGAAAACTGCCGCGTCACCGTAGTCGCGTAACTGTCTGCTCGCTCGCGCAACTGGTGGTACATCGGCAACGCCGGCCGCTCGGCAAACGGATCTCGCGAATACCCCGCCAAATCCAGCGCCGATTGCTTCGTCCACAATAGCGATTGGATCGGCAGCCGAAAGCCCATCGGCGAGTCGCCAGGGATCAAAAACATTTCGTCCGATCGAACGACCCACTCGCCACTCTCCCAAAACGGCGTCGCAGTCGACCATACCCGCCGTATCGGCAGCACGCAGCCAACCGGCGCCGTTATGCCCTGCTCGAACAATCGCGCAATTCGGGCGCGCTCTTCTTTGTTTTCCAAGCGCGAGTCGCGGACATCGACATTCGCCGGGAGCCGCCGCTCTTTCCAAGCGTAATAGAGCGCGTCCTCGTGACAATCAATCACGTGTCGACTATCGACGCCCAACTTATGCGCAAGCAATTTTGCGAACCGCCGTGCGTCATCCACAGTCGATTGGCCGGGCTTCGTCGGATCCGCAAACAACGATTCGTCTCGCCAAATCGGCTCGCCATCCAGCCGCCAATAGCAGCGCAGCGCCCACCGCGGCAACGGCTCGCCGGGGTACCACTTCCCCTGCCCCATGTGCAGAAGTCCGCCAGTCGAGAACCGGTGCTTGAGCCGCAGCATGAGGTCTCCCGCTAGCCGCCGCTTATTTGTGCCGAACGCCTCCGTTTTCCATTCGACGCCTTCCATGTCATCAACAGAGACAAACGTCGGTTCGCCGCCCATGGTCAGCCGAACATCGCCGGCGTTGAGATCTCCGTCCACCTGGTGACCGACTTCGTTGATCGCGTTCCATTGCTCGTCGGTGTAAGGTTTCGTAACGCGCGGATCTTCGTGAATTCGCGTCACCGTCATGCTGAAATCAAAATGCTCCGCGGCACACGAGGCGGTACCCGAGATCGGAGCCGCGCTGATTGGCTCAGGCGTACACGCCAGCGGAATATGACCTTCGCCCGCCAACAGCCCCGAGGTCGCATCGAGCCCAACCCAACCGGCGCCAGGCAAAAACACTTCAGCCCAGGCATGCAGATCAGTGAAGTCGACTGCTGTTCCCGCCGGCCCTTCGAGCGGCAACTGGTCTGCTTTCAATTGAATGATGTAGCCCGACACAAACCGTGCGGCGAGTCCCATCCGCCGCAAGATGTTTACGAGCAACCACGCCGAGTCGCGGCACGAACCGCTCCGCTTTTCGAGAGTTTCGTCGCACGACTGGACGCCCGGCTCGAGGCGAATGAGATAATTGATTTCCTTCTGCAGTTGCTGATTCAACTCCACCAGAAAATCATTCGTCTTTCGCCGCGACCGATTAATCCGCCGCACATATTCCGTCAACGGCGAGCCATCCACAATCGGCGTCGTGTGCAGGAAGGGCATCAAGTCCTTCAACATGTCTGGCGAATAATAAAACGGATAATACTCGGCCTCGGGCTCGAGAAAGAAATCGAACGGATTGATAACCGTCATCTCAGCCGTGAGATCGACTGTCACGCTAAACCGATCCGTCGGCTGCAGCACAACGACGCGCCCCAGAAAATTCCCGTAGGGGTCCTGCTGCCAATTCAAAAAATGATCGGCCGGCTCGATCTTGATCGAGTAACTCGGAATGCGCGTACGGCAATGGGCGGCCGGACGCAAGCGAATCACCTGCGGACCTAAGCCCGCGGGTTCGCCGTATTGGTATTCGGTGCGGTGATGGAGCGCAACGCGGATCGGCATGGAGAGGACTCGGCGGCAGTGGGGAACGCGTCCCGAAACGTCTCGATCAGTGCCGAGCCATTCCGGTAGTGCGGCGGGGAGAACGCCACACAAAAATAGGTCGAACGAACGCTCGCGACGGCCGAATTCTCGCTCTTTTTCGTCCTGAAGCGAGGCTCAGAGCGATGAGGATCAACCTCTCCACGTTCGACCGTAATGAGCTTACCGCCTGAACCAACTATCCTGCCCGCGGCGACATCGTGCGCCAACCCGAAAGTTCGGTTATTCCGGATTTTCGGCTACTTTTCCATGGCCTGAAAACCGCCTTTGAGCACCCGTCACGGACCGGTTGCCAACCGCGCCTTAATACCATTTGTTGACGTCAAACGAATGCTAGCCGGCGCGTGGACTACTATTTCGCTGCCGGTTGAATCGTCGCCGTCGATTCGCAGGGCGCCTTTCGAATCGACACTCACGTTTAGCACCCGATCGTGCAAATGCACCCGTGTGACAGTTAACTCTGGCCAATCCTTCGGCAATTGTGGCGCGATCTCGAAACCATCGTAAGTGGGATGGAAGCCCAAAAACCCATACAGCATAACTTGCGGTGCGAGCACGCTTTCAATGAACTCTTTATCGAGCCCGAGCCCGCCCGCCGAGTTGCCGCCTTGCAGCGAACCGCGCGTAGGATTCTTAGCATAGTACGCGCGATAGCCGCCCTCGCGCTGCGTGTCATCGAACCATTTGGCAATTTCAGCGAGCCGCGCTGCCGCAACAGCGGGGCCCGCCGTTTTCAATTGCGCCATCAAATCGTAGTACGTCCATCCGAGCACGGCACCGCCATCCTGGACCTGGTAGCCCCAGGGGATGCTCTGCGGATCGGACCAGCTCCAGTAGTAGTAGTCGACGTTCCGAAGCGTCGTCGTCCGGGGTCCGAACCGCCAATGATAGATGTCGTCGCCCGTCGAAGTATCGCCGGCCACGGTACGCCGTCCGCCGATCCAATCACAGATCGACCGCGCTTGCTCGGGCGAGGCCACCCCAAACACGACTGCCTCGTTATTCAGGAACGTGAAGCCATAGTCGTGCAGATTCCCATCCAAGTCGATCGTGCCGAATCGCCCAGTCGCCGGGTTCCAAAAGCGCGCTTGAAATTGTTTTCGCACTTCGTCCGCAAAAGTGAGCAATTCCTGGGAATTGAACGCTCCGTCACTTGCGACTTTCCAGTCAGGATGCGCAGCCACGAGCGATTCCAACTCCGCCAGTTTGCGCAACGTGTCGTAATAATACACGGTCGCGAGTGCATCTTCGCCACCAAATGGCAACAAGTCCCAATAGTTACTGCCGATCCCCTGCCCCACGACGATTTGCTTCTGGCCGTTTACGTAGCGCACGCCGCTCCGGCCCTCGTGGCCCGGCCACGTGGTGTAGATGCACTTCTTCGCATGTGTTTGAAACTCACGATCGACGAACCGCATCGCGGTGCGAATGCGCGGCATCTGCCCGCGTAGGAACTCGATATCGTCCGTCCACAAAAAATAATCGTGGCATCCGCGAATGAAGTTCAAGTTATTTACGTTCTGCCGCGTATCGCACGCCACATGAAACGACTTCACGATAAGCTGCCCACGATCGGCATGCTCGAACCCAATTCGCAGCCGCGTGATCGTGCCTTTCCATTCCGGCTGGCGAGATACCGGAATCATGATCCGCAGCTCGCGCGGCTGCTCAAAGCTGGCATCCGGCGGCGAGTCGAAGTACACGCGGCGATTGGCGCCGAATTCCGGCTCATTCTTTGTCGTCCACTCGATGTAGCACTTCGTGTGCTCCAAACCGGTCGCCCAACAATTCAGCCGCAAAAATGGGAACAAGTGCGCATCAATGGCGAAAGGGGGCGTCTCAAGCGTTGCCGGTCCGCCATTTAGATCGAACTGCCAACCCTTCGCACCAAGTCCCTTGTCGACGGCACCACTGAGCTTCCAATCCTTTGTAGTGGCTGGCGGCGCTTCGTATCCGGCCACGCCGATCGGTCGGAAATGCCAACCGACGCCGCCGGCCTGCATCCATGTCGGGAATGGCCAGCCTTCCGCATGGGCCGGACCATCGTGCTGCTGCGTGGCAACGTAGCCGTCCGCATCAATGACGCGTGAAGCGAGCGCATGCGCCCACCGCTGCCGCATTCCATCGAGCTTCGGCCCACTGCCTACGGCCGGCCACAGCGTCGCATTCGGCAACCATTCATCCCACAAAGGAATCTGCGGTCCCGCGATTTGATAGTGCAGCCAGAACAGGTCGCGAAGCGAACTCATCTCCGCTTCGTGGCCGGGCACGACGAACTTCGGAAATTCCTCCGGCGGCGCGGCGACTGTCAGTCGACCGGCACACGAAATCGCCAGTCCGAGATAAACGCTCCACATGCACCAGCTCGCACCGACGCACTTATGTGCCTTCTTAAGTCCCATCAATTCTCTCATTCGATTCCGTAACTTCACGATGCCGCATTCGCCTGCCGCAAACGTTTAAGTATACTCGCGATCATGCCCTCACCCCATGACCTGCCGGTCGCCAGCATCCTCAGCGAGGTCGTCGCCGCGTCGCGTGGGGGGGCCGTGGTGGTCACTGCTCCACCGGGTTCCGGCAAAACAATGCTCGTTCCAGCGGCAGCGCTCGACGATTTGGGCGCACATAAAAAGCTCATGCTGCTGCAGCCGCGTCGACTTGCCGCCCGGGCCGTCGCTCGCCGCATCGCACAATTACGTGGCGGCCGAATCGGCGAAGAGGTCGGTTACCAGGTGCGTTTCGACGCCCAGGTCACGCGCGACACACGGCTCATCGTCGCCACGACGGGCATCCTTCTACGACGCATGCTGAGCGATATCGCGCTTGAAGACGTCGGCGCAGTCGTGCTCGATGAATTCCACGAACGCACGGTCGAGATGGACCTGCTGCTCGGCCTCCTGGTCCGCATCAAGCAAACGCTCCGCCCCGATCTTAGGATCGTCGTGATGAGTGCGACGCTTGCGGCCGAGCCCGTCGCCAAGCTGCTGGGCGATTGCCCGATCATTCACGCCGAAGGCCGACGCTTCCCCGTGCAGATTCGCTATCAGCGTCGCGGCGATCAATCGTATCTCGATGATCGCATTGCAGCGCAGTTGCCGCACGCGCTCGCCGATACGACGGGTCATGTCCTCGTGTTTCTCCCCGGTGTCGGCGAGATTATGCGTTGCCAGAATGTGCTCGGCCCGATCGCCAACCGCGGCGGCCATGCGCTGATCCCGCTTTACGGAGATCTGCCAGCGGAGAAGCAAGACGAAGTGCTCGACGACATCGGCCGCCGCAAAATTATCCTTTCAACAAACGTCGCCGAAACGTCGCTCACGATCGAAGGTGTGACTGCCGTCATTGATTCCGGACAGGCTCGCCAACTGCGCGTCTCGACCTCGACCGGCCTGCCCAGGCTTGAATTGGTGCCAATCTCACAAGCTTCCGCCGACCAGCGCGCCGGCCGCGCAGGCCGCACAGCGCCCGGCGTCTGCTGGCGATTGTGGGAAGAGTCTTCTCACAAGTCACGCGCGCCCGCCGAGACGCCCGAAGTCCAGCGCAGCGACCTCGCCGAACCCCTGCTGCACCTCATCGCGCTCGGCGAGCAGCAAGATTTTCCATGGCTCGATCCACCACCGCCCGAAGCATTTGAGAATGCGCATCGACTGCTCCGCCTGCTCGGTGCGATCGGCGGCAATGATCAACTAACACTGCTAGGCAGTGCGCTGACGAACATACCTGCCCACCCGCGACTTGCTAAACTGCTTCTCTCGGGCGCCGAGCGCGGGGTCCTGCGAGAAACGTCTGTCGCTGCCGCGCTGCTCTCGGAACGCGACCCATTTCGCACCGCCGAGCGTGGTCGTAGCGGACCACGCGAATATGGTCGTATTCGCAGCCGCTCCGATGTCGTCGACCGCGTCCTCGCATTGCAAGCGTTCCATGCCGGCGCGCACGTTGATGACGTCGACCTCCAGCCCCACGTCGGCGGTGCCCACAATGTTCTGCGTGCCGCCGATCAACTTTTCAATCTGACAGATTTTCCGCGTGCCCCGCGCGCTGAACACATCGACCAAGCGTTAATGCACGCACTTCTGGACGCATTTCCCGACCGTCTCGCGCGCCTCCGTTCGGGAACTCAAGACCGCGCGCTGCTGGTCGGGGGCCGTGGCGTCCGGATCGATTCCAGCTCACGCGTTCGCGGCGAACCGCTGTTCCTGGCGATCGACATCAACGATGTCGGTGGCGAGGCGCGGGCGCGGCTAGTGTCTGCCGTCGACCGCGAATGGCTTTCTGACGACATTCTCACGCGCCGGGAAGAAATCTTTTTTAATCCCACGAAAGGGCAGGTTGAAGCCCGGACGCGGACGTACTGGATCGACTTGATGCTCGACGAATCGCCGACGGCCATCACGGACAAACGGGCCGCCGCCGAGATGCTCGCCGGGCAAGCACGGCAAGACCTCGACAGAGTGCTGCCAGCATACGGTTCGGCTGCTGGGAACTTCCTCGCCCGCATCCGCTGGCTCGCCCACGCAATGCCAGACCTCGATCTGCCTCGTATCGACGAAGCCGAACTGCAGGCGCTCTTGCCGGAAATCTGTTTCGGCCTGCGCTCGCTCGAAGAACTTCGCACGGCCGATTGGCTTTCCATCCTGCACACGCGCGTCGGCTACGATCGACTCGCCGAAATCGACCGGCTTGCCCCAGCACAATACGAACTCTCGAACGGCAATCGCCACACGCTCACGTACGAAATAGGAAAGGCGCCCGTGCTCGCGGTTCGCATCCAGGAAATGTTCGGCGTGGCCGAAACACCGCGAATCGCCGGCGGCCGCGTGGCGCTGCTCCTGCACCTGCTCGGCCCGAACCATCGCCCGCAACAGGTGACCGCCGACCTCGCCAGCTTCTGGCAAAATGGCTACCCCGAAGTAAAAAAAGAGCTCCGCCGCCGCTATCCCAAACACTCCTGGCCGGACGACCCGCTCGCCACGCCCGCCACCCGCTCCGGTCTAAAACGCGACGCGAAATAAACTTTTTCGTAGCTGAATTCGTAAGAATTCAGCTGAACGACCTGGGCCCGAATTCTCACGAATTCAGCTACGTCGAACTTCTCGCTTCTGCTAGACCTTCCTACAGCTCCACTTCATTCCCAAAATACGGCATTGCCGCGTCGATTCCGTGCGCTTCCAGCAACTTATCGTGCAGCGCCTTCCGCGGCCCATCTTCGCCGTGCGTCAAAAACATTCGCGGCTTCGACTCCTTAAACGGCGCCGCCCACTGCACCAGTTGAGTCTGCCCGGCGTGCGCCGAAAATCCGCCCAGCGTGTGGACTGTCGCCCGCACCGGCACATCGCCGCCGAAAATCGAAACGAATTTCGCTCCATCGACCAATCGCCTGCCGAGCGTCCCTGTGCCCTGATAGCCGACGATCAACACATGCGCATTCGGATCTGGCAGGTTGTGCCGCAGATGATGCAATATCCGCCCGCCAGTGCACATGCCATTCGCTGAAATGATGACCATGCCGCCGTGAGCATCGTTCAACTGCTTCGACTCGTCGACCGAGTGTGTATAGATGACGCCGGGATAACTTAGCGGCGCCATTTGTTGCTTGATCAGTTCTGTAGCCCGCTCGTCGTAGAGATCCGTATATCGCGAATACAAACCACTGACCGACGTCGCCATCGGGCTGTCGATGTAAACCGGCAGTTGCTTGAGTTGCCCGTCACGAATGAACTCGCCAATGTGATACACGAGATCCTGTGTACGCCCCACCGCAAACGCAGGAATCACGACCTTGCTCTGCGTCTTCTCGGCCGCCTGCAAAATCGCCAGTAACTCGGTCCGTGTTGCTTCCATCGACTTGTGGTCCTGATCGCCATACGTCGATTCGAGCAACACGACGTCCGCCGGCGTCGGCGTCACTGGGTCGCGCAGAATCGGCGCATTCGTTTGACCAACGTCTCCCGAAAACACAATCACCACGGTGCGACTTCCATCATTCACGGTCATCCGCACGCTGCCCGCACCCAAGATGTGGCCTGCATCGCTGAGCTTGATCGTAATTCCTTCCGCGATCTTTTGTTCCAACTCGTAGCCAATGCTCGTCATCCGCGGCAGCGTTCGCTCGACTTCGTCCTGAGTGTATAGCGGCTGCCGATGCGCATCCTTTTCGGTCGGCTTGCCATGGATGTGCTTTAAGAATCGCGCGTAATCTTCTTGCTGCAGGTGGGCCGAATCGCGCAGAATGATCGCCGTCACGTCTTCGGTCGCCGCCGTGCAGTAAATCGGCCCGCGATACCCGCCCTTGATAAGCATCGGCAGTCGCCCGCAGTGATCGAGATGCGCGTGCGTCAACACGACCGCATCGATCTTCGGCAAATCGGCAGGAATCATCGTGCGGTTATGCTCATCCGCCAGCTTCTCTCCCTGGTGCATCCCCATATCGACCATCACCCGCGCCCGGTCGGTCGTCACCACATAACACGAACCTGTCACCTCGCCCGATGCGCCATAAAAGCCGAGTTTGATCATGAACCGCTTTCTGCCTGAAAAACTGCCGCGTTCGGCAATCACCAATGCGAATTGAGAAGCCAACAGTCTCGCCTACCCGGCGATAGCTCACAAGATGTTCGGCCGCGAAGAAGCACTCAGGCAGCTGAACGTCGTCTGGTGCGGACCAAAGAGGTTTCTACCATGGCTAGTAAGGCAATCACAAAAGTAGCAGGCTCGGGCACAGCGGCATTAGAAACGCCGCTTGCCGCTGTTTGGCCAAACTGTGCGCGCCAAATGGCGTAATCATTGGTATCCACGACGCCATTTCCATCACCGTCGGCGTCACTGTACTGCAACACACTTTGCCCCGCCTCATTGCGCCACACTATGTAATCCCGCATGTCGACCACGCCGTCGCGGTTGTAATCGCCCGCCACGGGCAGAACGGCCGTGTGTGCAAACTGCTGCAAAAACAGCCCCAAATCTCCGTTGTTCGGCTGATCGAGCGGCGGCGTCACGCCAATGTTCCACTGGCTTCCGTTCGACCCGCTCATAAACCACTGCCAAATATCCACAGCCTGTAGCGCACTGCCGCGGCCGTCGAGCGCGTTCAGCAATCCTTGATACGCCATCCGTTGCTCGGCCGAATCGGTCGAGCCCGACGTCGTTTGCGGCGAGGCCGAGGAGTTATTGAAATACAAATAACCTTGCTCCGTAAACTGCACTTTCTTGCCGAGCGAAGCGGCGAAAGGCAGGATGCCATCCAAATTGAAATACGTGTGACCGCCCGATGAAACCGTGGGCGAATCGATCGTCAACATCTTCTTCCAAGCCGCCGTCATCAGATCGATAAACGACTGATCCGGATATGACTGGATCGGGTTCGTCGCGTTGTTGACCATCGTCGTAATTTGCGTCGTTGTCAGCGACGGATTTTGATACTTAAAGTAATCGTAAAGCAAATTATTGAAATACGAATCGATGCCGATGAATGAGATTTTCGGATTTTGCCAAATCGCCGATGTGAGATTTGTGTTTCGATAGTCGTCCCAATTCGCCGAGTAGCCGAGCGGTCCGTGATACGTACCGCTGACGGCATCGATCACCGAGCTCCAGTGGCTGGCGTTGTTGGCATCGTCGTTCATCGCCTTGAGCTCGGTGCCGATTGTCATGGCGTCGACGTTGTGTGCCTGAGCGATTTGCGCGACGTCGATCATGTAGTTTTGATAGTCGTTCCAAAACGTGGTGGCCGCAGTTCCTGTGGGGTCATAGGTTCCACGCCAAATCGAAGAACCAGAGGGCTCAACAAACGGATTGATCGTGACCCGCATGCCCAGCTGCTTAGCCTTCGCGACGCCAGCATCAATGGACGTTAGAAGCGGCCCTTGCCCGGAAGTCGGCGCAATCGAGAATGTCGTCGTGTCGAAGTACCGCACCGGACTGATCGACACTTCGCGGAATCCTGCATCATACAAAGACTGCACGGCGTTCTGCCAAACCGCAACACCCTCATCCACATTCGGCGTGCTGGAATTGTCGAAATTCCACCACGAGATAAGATTGAACCCGAGCGCCGGGTCGCTGCCGACTTCGTAAACAGCCGGGTCGGAAAATGCAAGTCGCGCCTCCCCGCCGACACAAAGTGAGATTATGAAAACACGCAAAAATCCCTGCACACTTTGCATCGCGCACCGCACTATTTTGGCTTCGGCACTTTGATTTCGAACGGCAGACTGTTCGTATCGACCGTGATTTTCGTCGTTTCCGCGGCGGTGTCCTCTTTGGGAACGGCCGGAGTGCCGCCGCGGTCTGCCGCGCCTTGAATGACGACTTTATGCTTTCCCGGCACGAGCCCGTCTCCCGGCTTATAACTCGTCACGCTTTCGACTTTACCCGTGGAATCAACATTCGCAATTCCCATCCGAGCATGGGCGTTTCCAATCGCCTCAATGCCGTCCGGCACAAACATCAAGCGAATGCCACCGGGAATCGGCGATCCATCTTCATAAGTAATCCTTCCCGACGCGCGGACGTACTTAAAAGGCGAGTCGGATCCACATCCCCAGCACACGGCGAAGAGCACCAACAGCAAAAGACGCGAACTCATGGCACGCACGTGAAACATCCTACTCAAATTGCACCATGATTCATGAACGATATTCAGTAATCGTATTGAATTGCGAATTCATCACGCGGGATATTCAGCCGCTGCCAGGTGCCCAGCGACGTCGCCATCGTTTGGTCGCACGGCGAACCATTGCATTTGTTGTCGATGTAGCCGTCTTCGCTTGTCGCCAACGTTCCCGATTCAATGAAATCAGAAATGAACCGCACGCTGGCATCAGCCATAGCACAGTTCGCGCCGCCCGGGTGGCGGCTTCGCACCAACGATTGACCGCTGGCGTTCGTGGTTGGGTCGGGCGCCATACATTCAGGCGCCAGCAGTCCGTTGGCCAAACTCGGCCCACCGTATACGTCGTCGACGTTGTTCGGCGACAGACACAAGTTCGGCACGAACGCGGCTTGCCGGCAGTGGAAGTTCGAACCGCACATTCCCATCGCCCACACGCCGCGCCGGTCATCGTTTGTTAAACCGACGCGCATTTCCGCTAGCATGATCGTCTTTGTCGTGCCGTCGGTGATCTTAGTAAGCGTCATGATCTGCCGATCGATGCCATCCTCGATACCGCCCATCCCCAGATTGTATTTGAAGTACGGGTCCGCCGTGTAGTTTCGCCAGAACTCGTTAGGCCAGAACTGGAATGCGTTGTAGCCGTAGTTGCCTCGCGCCCAGGCGGTGTTCGCGTGCGTAACGTCGATGAACGGGTTATTGCGACCGGTATCGCTGGGGCACAACATCACGGGGATTTCCGTTGCCCGCACGGCCGCGTTATTTGTGCCCACATCCTTCGTGATTGGCGTCGTTACGTTAATCGTCAACTGATCCGCGAGGCTTCCTTCTTCCAGATAGGGCAGAATGCGGATCATCCAATTCCAAAAT
>DATBAY010000414.1:0-5082 GCA_036271295.1 Lacipirellulaceae bacterium
GGCAATTTCGCCGCTGCGAGTGTTCTTGCTCGGCGCTGCTGGCGGCGTGGCCGAATTGGCTGCAGCGCGGATTCACGATCGTTGGCCGAATGTACGGGTGGTCGGCACGTTCTCACCGCCGCTTGGTTTTGAGAATGACCCTGTTGAGAATTCACGGGTGATTGCAGAACTGGATGCCCGGGAGCACGACCTGTTGATCGTCGGTCTCGGAGCCCCGAAGCAAGAGATCTGGGTCAACGCTCATCGTCACAAGTTGCCGGCGAAGGTGGCGATTTGCGGCGGCGCTACGATCGACTTTCTGGCCGGGCATCGGCGGCGCTCGCCCGTGTGGATGCGTCGCTGCGGTCTGGAGTGGCTGCATCGCGTTGGCACGGAACCGAAGCGATTGGCTCGGCGCTACGCCCGGGACGCTTGGGTGTTTCCTCGCTTGCTGTGGCGCGAATGGCAACGCGCCGCGGACTGACGGGCCTATTCTTCAAAGGCATTGGCTAGTTATATTCGCGAAGATGCCCGAATCAAATATTCTTGTAGTTGTCGTCGACGGTCTTCGGGCCGCCGCGCTCGGCGGTTATGGGAATACGACTTACCCGACGCCTGCACTCGATCAATTTGCCGCGGAAGCGTCGGTTCTTGACTTCTGTTTCGCTCCGTCGGACGACTTGCCCGCCGTGTATCGCGCAATGTGGCAGTCTTGCCATCCGGCCAGGCCGCTCGCCGCAAGTTCGCCTCACGGAAGTAGCTCATTACCGGAGATTCTTGCCGGAACAGGTTTTCAGACGAAGTTCATTACCGACGAGAAAGCACTTTTGGGCGTTGGAGCCGCGAACCATTTTCATGAATGCAGTCATTATGAAGGCGGCGACGACTATACGGCGGCAATCCAGGCGAGCGATGTTTCGCACACGCAGATCGGTCGCTTGTTCGCAGCTGCCGCCGAATGCATTGTGGCGGACCAGAGCGACCGAGCGAACGAGTCGCGTCGACTGTTATGGGTGCATTCTCGCGGAATGTACGGGCCGTGGGATGCGCCACGCGAGTATCAACAATCGTTGTTGGACGACGGGGCGTCTGCCATTGCTTGCGCTTCGGCACCGCGAATTGAGCTTTGCGCCGATGACGACCCGGACATCGCTTTTCGCTACGCGACCGCCTATGCGGCGCAAGTATTCGCGCTCGACTTTGCTTGGCAAGTTGTGGAGGCATCACTTGCAGAAGCAACTGATGCAGGGCAACCGTGGTGCGTCGTGCTTATGGGAAGCCGCGGATTTCCCCTGGGTGAGAACGGGCTGATTGGCGGAACGGATTCGAAGTTGACTTCCGCACAACTGCATGTGCCTTGCATGATTCGCCTCCCCGAAGGTCGCGGCAGACTTGTTCGTTGCGACACGCTTGTTTCGCATTTGGACGTTCTTCCGACGTTACTCGAAGTCGCGGGACCGTTAGAAGGTGTTCGCTTCGAATCCGATGGAGCAAGTTGGATCCAATATGTGCAAGGTACTTCAGTAACGGATCGCGGTCCGCACTTGGCGGCCAATGACTCGGTCATAGCAATTCGAACGCCCCGATGGTGTTTTCGCGCTAGCCGCAAGATCGAATTGGGCGCGTCCGCTCGTGAAGACGATGCGGAGGCAGACCCCGCGAAGCCCGAATTATTTGTGCGGCCCGATGATCGTTGGGAGGCCAACGACGTCTCGAAGCTTTGTCTGGATGTCGTCGACGAACTGCAAAGTCTTCTTCAATCGACGTTGGATCACTTTGCGATGTCGATGGGGCAGAAATAGCAGGACGGGGAAAGTGGGTATTCCGCCTGCCGTCCCTCCGAAGATTCTGCCGGCGCTGCTAGCTTGCAATATTGCCGGGATTTTGGCTACTTTTTCGATGCAAGCTGCCCTAGTGACTGGTTGTGCGGAATTCTACAATTCCGCAGGCTTTGGAGCGGAAAACCGTTTGCTATTCAGCGGTTAACGTCGCGCCAACGTCACTGTTACTTTCGCCCGCCGATTTCTTTTCCCCTTGGCGCAACATGGCCGGACAAGGACGTCCGAAAGCGTTTGCTTCCGCGCTGGGAAGTATTGCGCTCATGCTATGCGCTGCGGCGGCTCCGGGCGATGAAACGGTGGCTCCAACCGCGGAGCCCGTTCGGCTTTGCATTTCTTGGGCAGGCGCGGAGGCGAATTCCTGGCATGGAGAACTTCACCTCGATCGAGGCACGTTTTCCGATCTGAAACTGCTGGGATTTGAACCTGACGCCGCCGGTTCGATTTGGCTTGAGCAAGGCAGCGTCCATGTACGCTCCATTACGCCGCAGAAGAACGACAGTATCGAAGTCACGGCGAGCTCCGCACCGGATGCAAGATTGGTCATTCAGTTGGCAGCAGGTTCGAAAGCCGCTCCATCCGAGATACAGGTGCCGATTTCGGACGTCATGCGTCGTCCGTACCGAATGGAAGATCACGGGTGCGCGATTGAAGTTCGTGAGGTGTCTCCCCCCTCGCTGCAGATCTCGCTCGCGAACGAAAATGAGAATAAGGGACTGATATTCCAACGTAATTCTGAACTGTCGTTCGAAATCAAGCCGGTACTGCCGGCGGGGTTGCATGGGACGACGTTAGACGTGCAAACCACATTAACCCCAGCTCGGCGAAAGGACGGGGGGCGAACGGACAATCAAAAGCTGGCCGTGCCGATTGACGGGGCGGCGAAGCTAAGTGTGAACATTCCGTTGCAGGTTCCTGAAGGGGTGTACACAGTTCACATTTCGGTGTCGCGCGCGTCGGGCTACTTGCGAGACAAATTTTTTCCGGGCGCCGCGGCGCCAATTGCCGAGCGTAGTTTCGAAGTTGTCGTATTGGACCACCAGTCGCCGGTGCCGGAGTCGCCTGGCCGCTGGGATCCCGTACTGGAAATTGATCCAACGAATCCGAACTGGGTCGAGCGGCTTCCGGCTTGGACAACCCAATTTCGCCGCATTCCGGGCTTTAATCACGGCCCGCTCGGCAGCGTGCGGACGGCCGTCGTCAATCTGCCATTGGGCCGATATGTGGAATTGCCGCCGGCCGCTGAAGACGAGTCACCGTGGCAGGCGTATTCGCTGCCAATTGAGGCGGTTGGTATTGGCGTACCGCACTTATTGGAAATCGATTATCCCGCGGACCAGGAGCAAGACTTTGGCGTCAACATCGTAGAACCGAATGGCGCGGGCGCCGTCGATGGCGTTCAAAGCGGAGCGCATGTGTATGTTGCCGACCTTGGCCGGAGCGAGCAAACCCACAAGCAAACACAACGCCTGGTGTTTTGGCCGAAGACTCAGGCGCCGCTGCTCGTTGTAAGCAATCAACATCGAACGGCGCTTGCACACTTTGGTCAAATTCGCGTTTTCAGGCGCTCCGGCTCGCTACAATCGGAGTCTCCAGCTTCTGCCGATCGGAGATTGGTGGCGGCGTACATCGCGCGGCCGTTGCTACCCGAGTCGGTAAATGCGACGGAAGGGACCGAGACGGCGGCAAGTTTGAATGGCGTCAAAAGTACAGACGATCTTCAAACGTTGTACGAAAGCGCAACGCGTATTGCCGACTACGTACACGAAGCGGGCTTTAACACGGCCGTGTTGAGTGTGCTCGCGGACGGAAGCTCTATTTTTCCTAGCTCGCGGTGGTCGTTCACTCCGCGTTACGACACCGGTCGGGCAGCGGATCGTTTTCGCGAGATGGATGGCTTGGAGCTGTTGCTGCGAATCTTCGATCGCGAAGGATTGACGCTCGTGCCCGCGATTGAATTCACTACGCCGCTGCCGGAGCTCGAAGAGTTGAGGCGCGCCGGAGACTCCCAGACGACGGGAATCGAATTAGTCGGGCCCGACGGGCAGACTTGGACGCAATCGATGGGAACGCGTGGAGGACTGGCGCCGTATTACAACATTCTGAATCCGCGCGTCCGACAGGCGATGCTGGGAACCATTCGCGAGCTGGTTGAGCATTACGGCTCGCACCCGGCCTTTGGCGGGCTCGCCGTTCAGCTTAACAGCAATGGGTATTCGCAATTATCGTTGCCCGAATGGGGGCTGGACGACGCAACGGTCGGACAATTTGTGCACGACACGGGTACTCAAATCGTCGAATCGTCGAAGACACGGTTTTCCGATCGTCGTGCTGCCGTAACCGGACCTTGCCGGGATGCTTGGCGCAATTGGCGAGCGGCCGAGCTCGCGGCGTTTTATGCGCAGGCCGCCTCGATTGTGGATCCGCGCGGAGAGCGGAAGCTCATTCTAACGACGGAAAAGTTGTTCGATCACCCGGCGTTGCGCCAGCAGATTCGACCTGACTTGTTAGCAGGAGATCGTGTCGGCGACGCACTGCTGGATCTCGGAATTGACCGCCAGCGGCTTGCGCAAACGCCGGGCGTTGTGGTGTGCCCCAGTTATTACGTGGAGCCAGCCTTGCCGCTTTCGGACCGTGCGACCGATCTGGAACTCAATGCTGCGTTTTCGCACTGGACAAGCCAATTGAATGCAGGCGGGCAGCGGGGCGTGGTTCTCTATCATCATCCGGCCGCCGTTCGCCTCTCAAACTTCGGCGCGTTGGCGACCTTTCGAATTGGCGATGGCGCGCGGCTCATGAGCGAACCCGTTCCAAGTGATTCAGCTGCACGCCAACCTTACTTGCGGGCGGTTTTGCAAGGTGATCCCGCGCTCATTGTCGATGGAGGCGATCTCTTGTCGCCTGTGGAAGATACTCAGCTCGGCGGGTTGCGACGAGTATTGAGGCAATTGCCGATAGGCGCCCAAATAAGTGATATCTCCAAGCAATCGGTCATCGTTCGTACGTACGTAACGCCGGATCAAACGGTGATGGTGGCGATGAATACGGCGCCGTGGCGAGTCGACGCGCAGATCACGCTGGAGGGCGCGGACCCGACCACACTCGAACCGCTTGTCGACTCGGAGAAGGCGCAGTCTCTGTCCGCGGGATCTCAGCGTTGGAGCGTTTCGCTCGCGCCGTACGACTTCCGCGCTTATCGGTTCAGTTCGAAGAACAGGCGGCCCACCGAGGTATCGGCGGTGCTCAGCGAAGAAGGCAGCAAAGA
>DATBAY010000415.1:0-4541 GCA_036271295.1 Lacipirellulaceae bacterium
TTCGGGTCAGGCGAGTATGGCTCCTGAAAATCGCCACGAATTTATGGAACGATCAATCAAGACGCCGCAAGCACGACACGCAATCGATTATTGCCGATCCCCCCTGCCCCCGCGCAACAGCATCAACGATCGGCGACGCCCGAGAAAGCGTTGAACTCGCGCTCGCCGCGATGGACGATTTGCCCCCGCGCCAACGACAAGTTTTGTACCTCATAACCTGCGAACAAATGACAAACGACGAGGTCGCCAACGTGCTGCAGCTGAGCGAAGCGGCCGTGAAAGCCAATCTATCCCTCGCCCGCAAAGAAATGCGACGCCGATTGAAAGACATTTACGCCGATGTATGCGGCCACCGCGCTTGCCCGAACCCATGAATGAATTCTGCTCCAACTTGGACAGTTATCTGCTCGGCGACCTTTCGTCGGCAGACTCGGCTGCATTCGCCGAGCACCTCGCTGGCTGCGAAGATTGTCGAGAAGCGATCGAACAGCAGCAGTGGGTCGACAGCATGCTCCAGGCGTCGTCGCACCTCGACACGCAAGTTCCACCGAGACACATCGCGAGTGAATTCCGAGTCGTTGCGGCAAGCCGCGAATCATTCCGAAAGCGCGTCATCGCCATTGCATTAGCAACCGCGGCCACGCTTCTCGTCGCGGCGACCTGGCTACTTGCACATTCGGGCAACAAGTCGACAAATCACGTGGTGACAACGATCGACGCCTCGGCTGCCCCGTTACGTCAGCAGGCGACATTCGTTGCCGGTAACGACACCATCGCGGTGCCTGTCAAATCGACTCACGCTGATGTAACTATCGTTCGCGTTTATTCGGCGTTCCAACCAACGAATGATTCAAAGATGACCGCTTTTGAACCCGAATCAACCAATCTGAACAATTCAATGAACTTCTCTAACGGAGGTTAATTATGAAACATATTTACTCTAGGCTCCTTCGAGCGGCGTTGTTCGCGGTGCTGAGCCTCGTCGTGTTATCACCCACCGTCTCCCGATTTGCATCCGCCGCCGAAGAAGACGAACGATCCCCGTCGGGGCCCGCCGCCACTTTAGAAGCGGAACGTAAGTTTCGAACGCCCGCCGACAACCCAACACCTGGTGCGCTTGGCGAACGCACGAAGGGCCGGCCAGACACGACGCTCATTGCCGGACCGCCAGCCGACAATGCGCCCGATCCGCAAAAACTTCGGGCGGAGCAATTCCAACAGCGCATGCAGGAATTGCAAAAGGCGCAAGAAAAACTGGCACACGATTACCAAGCGGCGATGAAAGAAATGCGCGAGTCGTTGCCGCGAACCGTGCAGCTCGACATGAAGCGGCAAGAAGCGACGCAGAAGCTCTACACTGCCCAAGCCGAATTGGCGATCGCCGCCGCTGAAAATCGATCAGGCGGCCCCTCGCTATCCGAAAACGCAGCGATCGGCGCGTTCACGCTTAAGTACGTTCGTCCCGAAGACGTCGGCGAGGCCCTGCACAACATCACTGGTCTTGGCGGACCGCGAATCGCCGTAGATGAGCGAAGCAACACGCTCATTGTTGCTGGGAACCCGAAGCAAATGGATGTTGCCAAGCACCTCGTGGAAACGCTCGATCAACCGGGCAAGTTGCAGCAAGCCGAGATGCCCGAGTCGGTGCAAGTGCGCATCGTTTGGCTATCTGAGGGACTCAGCGATCGAAACATGGAGCCGCCCAAACCTTCGATCGTTAGTCCGCAGGTCGCCGATGCGCTTCGTGAACTCGGCATGGAGTTGCCGCAGGTCGTGTGCCAGCAGCTCATCTCACTGACGCTCAAAGGTCCAGACCACCGAGCCCCATTTCACTTCCGGATACCCACCGATATCGAGAATACTGCCTGGGAATTCCAAGGTGACGGCGCGATCGTGCCCGCGGCCAACGACCGCTACGCGCTTGATTTCAAATTGGCCTTAACCCACTCCGATCCAAAAAGCCCGCAATTGTCGGAGGTGAGTGGATCCATCCTTACGCCCCTTGGCCACTACACGGTGATGGGTACGACTACATTTGTGGCAGCGGCACATGATAACGACACGGGCCATGCCCAACGGCTATCGGCATTCGTCGTCTACGTAGATCGCCCGAAAGACTTCAGCTACGCTGATTCGTCCGAAGCGCATCCTAAAAAATCCGATAATAAGGAAAAGTAGGCGGAAGAACCAAACACTAAGTAGCTCAACCATTTAGCCCCGGCCGAGTCGCCCGGGGCTATTTCTGCTCCGCCGGCGCCGAGCTCAGAAATGCGACAAGATCGCGAAGATCATCAATCGAAAGCGTCGCCTGCAAGTTCTCCGGCATAATCGACTTCGTGGCCGCATGCCGCTCGGCGATCGTTTCGCTCGGCAACACAAACTCCTTCGCCGCAGCGTCAACGTAATGCTCTTTGCCGTCATCGCCCGGCTGGGGCAGCCGTAACCCGGTGTAGACTTTGCCTTCCTCGGTGACGAGTTCCCAAGGTTGATAATCTGGTGCGATTTCCAAGCTTGGCTGAATGATCGATGCGATGATTTTGCCGCGCGTGGTGCTGCCGCCGATGTTCGTCAACTCCGGTCCGACGATTCCACCACGCCCCACGTAGGAGTGGCACATATAACACCTCGCGCCGACCGGGTTGAAGAACATCCGCCGGCCCGCAGCGGCGTCACCACCTGTTGCCAACAACTTCTGCCACGCCGCTACGTCCGTTGCAGGAGGCTTGGTTTCGCTCGGCCCTGGTCGCAGGCCGGCCAACCGTAGCGAGCGGCGAGCTTCATCGCGCAGGATAGGATGATCACCCTCGGCAAGCCGCTCCAATAGCTCGCGATGATCGGCCGCGGCAGCCGCCAAGCCCACAATTGCTTCGACGCGAACTTCGTCGGGTTGCGATTTGTCCTCAGCGACCTCGGTCAACAGCGAAAAACGCTCCGGCGACGCTTGCTCCGACAGCGAGCGTCGCCGCTTCGATCCGCAGCGAGGCGTGATCCGACTTCAAATAGCCTCGCAGACGATCGAGCGATAGAAACTTGTCGTTCGCGTTCAATAACGACAGGGCGAGCGCATGTGTCTCTGGTGGGCGATCCTCGTTCTTCAATTCGCGAACCAACAGCGCGCCAGCGATCTCGTTGCCAGTCATCTTCGGCTCCCGGCTGAGCCAATCGATTGCGCCGAGCACTGTCAAGTAATATCGTCGGCTTGGCGGCGGCGCATCGAGCAGTTCGTTCAACTCGTCGAGCAAGGCCACGATGCGTTCATCCGCGGTCCATCGCACGGCAAAGAGGCGAACATCCGGCGATTTATCGCGCAACCCCGCTTTGAGAACTATGTTGGGATCGGCAATTCCTCGCAACCGCAACGCCTCGAGCTCAGCCAGCCGTTGGCCGTCAGTTACTGCGGTATTGGCTTGCGACTCCGCGAATCTTTTTTCGAGATTTTCGTGGCTCGATAATCTTTGCACCGCATTCGCAACGACAAACGGGTCTTTTGATTCGGCCTGCATATCATTCGTTGAATCGTCCACTCTAGTGGTCGCTTCATCCGCAGCGGATCGCGGAGGGAATGCTTCCGCGCACTCCTCCGCCGGCACCGTAAGCCGCCAAATTCGCCCATGCCCATGCACCGGATAATCTTTCAACACCCAATCACCAAAATACAGCGAACCATCCGGCGCGACCGCCATGCCCGTCGGGCGAAAATCTGTGTCGCCCTGCACGATCGTCTCCCGCTTCGCTCCGTACGATGCACCGCGCGGATCCAACTCGTACCGATCGATGCGATGGTCGCCCCAACTAGTCACCCACAGCCACTTGCCGAGCGCAACGATTGCCGTCGGCGCTTCGCCAATGCCGCACACGTAAGGCAGTGTGCCCGGCAGTTCGCCGTTCCACGCTTGCAGCGGATGGGTGCCCGCCCGGCCATACTGAAAACGAAAACCATAGTCGCCCCCCTGCACCACGTGCACCATGCGGCATGGCGGGCTGGCGTCCGGATCGTTGTCGACCGCAAAGATCCGCTCGTCCGGCAGCGCGCAAATGGCAAACGGATTCCAAAAACCGGTTGCGACTCGCCGCGGTCCGCGACCGTCCTCCGCACATTCGAAAATGCAGCCCGCACCGTCTTTGCCGCCCACGCTCGCGCCATCGCGGTCGATCAACCGGTACGGCTTGCCATGATTCTCGCCCAGCCCGATGAGCAGTTTGCCGTCCGCCGACCGGGCGATACCCGCAAGCCCATCGTGCGGATAGTCGTCGGTCGTCTCCAACCGCAGAATCTCATCCTGCTTGTCGGCGACGCCATCGCCGTCCGTATCGCGAAGCAAAACAACATTGTGACGCGTTACAACGTAGACACTCCCGTCCTTGCGCACCAACAGATTCATCGCCTGGTTGAAGCCCTTGGCAAATGTCGACCACTTATCGAGCTTCCCGTCACCATCGCTATCGGCAAGCATGCGGATGCGATCGACCGTCGGCCCCGGTGCGGATTCGGCCCGCAGATGCGTATGAGATTCGACGACAAGCAGCCTGCCCTTCGAATC
>DATBAY010000416.1:0-2811 GCA_036271295.1 Lacipirellulaceae bacterium
ATCCGCGGTGGCATTATGACGAATCAGCTAGCCTTGGCGTCGGTTTCGCCGGTTTTGTGCCGGATATAGCCCGGCTCGCGGGCGTTGGAGAGTGCGACATCGTACGTGATTTCGCCGCGCTGATAGAGATCGAGCAGCGTTTGATCCATCGTTTGCATCTTATGCTTACGGCCGGTTTGGATGTCGGTGTAAAGCAGGTGCACATCGTTGTCGCGGATGCGATTTCGGATCGCGTGCGTGGCGATGCAAATTTCGCAAGCCAGAACGCGACCTTGGCCCGATGCTCGCGGCAGCAGCTTTTGAGCAATAATCGCCTGTAAGCTGTTGGCGAGTTGCGTGATGATCGAGTTTTGTTGCTCGGCGGGAAATACGCTGAAGATGCGCTGGACGGTTTGCACGGCATCCGGCGTGTGGAGCGTGGCGATCACCAAGTGGCCAGTCTCGGCGGCCATGAGAGCCGTTTCGATTGTTTCGAGGTCGCGCATTTCGCCGATGATGATGACGTCCGGGTCTTGGCGTAAGACGTGACGTAGAGCGCTTTTAAATGAACGGACGTCGCTGAGCACCTCCTCCTGAATGACGAGGCAGCGTCGGTTTTCGTGCTCGAACTCGACCGGATCTTCGATCGTGACGATCTTGGCGCGGCGATCCTCATTGATCGCGTTGATCATGAAGTTGAGTGTTGTCGTTTTGCCCATGCCCGTAGGACCAGTGACCAGAATCAAACCGCCCGGCAAGCGAGTAAGTTCTTCAATTATCGGTGGCAAACCTAGTTCGTCGGCGGAGCGGATAACGGTTTCGCAAAGCCGGATGGAAAACTCGGGGCAACCGGCGCGCATGTAGACGCTGATGCGGAAGCGGCCGATTCCGGGAATTTGACGAGAAAAACAAGTTTGCCATTCGCGGTCGAAAAGCTCCTTTTGCTTTTCGTTCAGGAGCGAATCGTAGAGGGCCTGCAGATCATCGGATTCGAGCGGTGCGCCGTCGATGGGGCGAATTTCGCCGTTGATGCGCAGCGCCGGCGCCACGCCGCGAACGAGATGCACGTCGCTCGCATGGTGAGCGCGGGCACCTTTCAAAATTCGATCAAGCGTCCACACAGGTTTGAACTTTCGGTTAGCGACCCATCAACCGGCCGAAGATTCGAGCGAACGGCCACTGCGGACGTTCGAGCTCGGCGAGACGGGCGAGCGCATCGGCATGCCGCGGACACAGGTGCAAGCAGGTGCTGAAGCTGCTAATGGCGGCCGAATCGAATCCGAGTTTCGCCTGGCAGGCGCCAAGGACATACCACGGGTAATAGGCCTGCGGGGCCTTCTCAACGGCCATTTGCGCTCGCTGTTGGGCCAAATTGGGAATCGAATAGTAGGAATAAATGAGCGCGGACTCGAGCGGGACAAGCCAGTCTTTGTCGGCTATTTGTGCCTTATCGAAGCAGTATCGATCGTTCTTTTGCTTGCTGACGAGAACGAGCTCGCCGCGTACCTGCCAGCGGTAGGCGCTTTCGCCGCGCTGGCGAAGGGCGGCGTCGCTGAGGCCGAACGCTTTCTTTGTGTTGCCCATGCGACATTCGGCCTGGGCCTGGCTGGCCATGAGTTCGCCGTTGCCGGGAAAGATTTCGAGTGCCTTTGCGCTCCACAGGCTGGCCTGGGGATACTCTTGGAGTCGGACGAGCATCTGAACCTGGCCGACCCAGGCGGAAACGAGAGTTTTGTCGACTTCGAGCGCTCGCGAATAAAATCGCAAGGCTGATTCGTAGCTGCCGGTACGGCGGTTATCGTCGGCCAGTTTGGCCCAGTACTTTTCGTCCTTATCGACGCGGGCCGGCACATCCTGTTTCGCAGGACGATCGGGCGGGCGTTCGAATTCGAGTTTGTCGAAGCGCATTGTTTACTCGACGTCCGTTAGAGTTGACATACGCCAAAGCGGTTGCGATCGAAAGAAGACTTTGCCAATGATGCGGTTACGTGGAATGACGCTAAGATTGCGCCACGCATTCATATTGATGCGAGCGGTCTCGGGCACGATGCTGTTCGGCATGACCAGGTACGATCCTTCTGGTACGACTATGCCGGCTTCGAACTGGGCGGATAAATTGACCGGCGGCGCCATCGAAATCGGTTGATCGTCGACATAAAGTTTTCCCAGCTTCGCCTGGATGCGCTGGCCACTTTGCGCGACGACGCGGCTGATCCATTGGTTCTGCAAGACATAGCGCGTGTGATTGTTTTCGCCGATCAGTGTCGTTTCGGGGACCGAATATAAGATGATATCGCCGTTTGCGATGGTCGCAGAAGGGTTGTACCACAAGACGTCACCGGCGGCGAATGACTCGATCGGCCGCGTGATACCGAAGGGGACGGCGTGTTGAGAAACCGCGAATCCGACCGGAAGGTAAATTAAAAGGCCGAGTGCTGTCGCACATCCAAAAGTGAGCGCGAGCCGGTCGGTTACTCTGGAATATTGGCCGACAAGGGCGTCGCTTGCAGACGCGACGTGGGTCGCAAACGCAAGCCCAACGAGCATACTGCCCGGGATTGTCCCGAAGAATAGACAACCGGTGAGTAAGAGAAAGATGTAGGTGAGAAAATACATTCGGCCGCGGTAAATATTTCCGCGGCGAGCGTGCGCCCAGCCAGGTATCAGGCAGCGGATCATCGTGCCGAGCGAAAAGTCGGTATCGTCGAATCGCTCGAAAAGCTGCTCGAACGGACGGACCATCTGGGCGCGCTGGTATTCGAAGGTTCGCCGTACCGTCCAGAAGCGGCCCCAGAGACGGGGCATGCTACGAGAAATTCGAGTGGCGCGCGG
>DATBAY010000417.1:0-12037 GCA_036271295.1 Lacipirellulaceae bacterium
GTGTCAGCAGGCCGTCGTAGCCGGTAGCTAACCCGAATTTACCGGCCACATTCCAATCCACGTCGAACACCGGGAGTCCGCCGCTGACTTCGACCGTGCTCTTCGAAGTGATGAAGCGGAAGTCGCGGAGAATCTCCGGGATGTCAACGAGATCGTTGGTGTCAGCGAATGCGGCAGTCGCGCAACCAGTTCCAACGAAAACGGCAAGAGCTAGCCGCGAGATGTGAAGGCGGTTCATCGAATGCCCTCCGAGAATGTCCCAGCGCCTGCGAGTGTACTCCTGCGACGAGGAGATTGCAAGAATGCACGACTTGCCGCGACTTCAGCGCATCCGCCAATCAGGCTGAGCCACGACATCTTTTACCGTAAAGCGGCGGAAAGTTACGGATTGTAGGCCCCCAGGCAGGCCGCCAACAGGATTCGGAAGACTTTGAAATTTCCCCTGATCGAGCTGATTTTCGTCGGCACTTCACCCGGTGGATAGCGGCGCGCGGTCGGCAATTCTATGCAGACATACCCCAAGCGCGGAGCACGCACGGAAAGATAGGCGAGCAATTCATACGTTGCGAACACATCGCGGAACGGTTGGATGCGATCATCGAAGAGCAATCGGCGGCTGTAAGCGCGGAAGCCTTGGGTGGTATCCGTCCACCACTTTCGACCTGCCAGGCTGCTGAGTGGTGCGTGGAGTAAGCGGATCGCAACCCACCGCGTGAGCGGCGTGTTTTCAGCGATGCCGCCGGGGATGAACCGGGAAGCTTGCACGAAATCGACACCGTTCTGGAGCGCCTCGATGAAGGCCCCGATCGGCTCGGGATCATCCTTATTGTTGCCGTCGATCGTTACAATGCCGGCGTATCCGGCTTCGAGCGCGTAGGCGTATCCGCACCGCAATTGCGCGCTGAGCTTTCCCGGACCGGTTTTCGTGATGAGCGCGGTGACGCTCCGGCTACTGAGCATTGCGAGGTCGAGCGAGCCGTCGGTGCTGCCGCCATCGACGATCAGGATGTCTGCCAGCGACGGCGTGCCTAGTTCGCTCATCCGCCGGAGCAGGTCGGCAATCCGCTTCCCTTCGTTGATCACGGGTATCACGACGCAGTAATCGTGCTTGCGCTCGGCGAGCCGATCGATGCGGTACGCGGGCACTTGCCACGTCGAGCTATCGACCGGCGAGGGCGACTGTACTGGCGTGAAGTCCATCGTGTATAGGGTGCTGGGAGTGGATCGGGGGATCAATTGAATTCGCATTAATTGCGATAGTGCCTGTTCAGCACTTCGCAGGCGACGTTTAGCCGGGCGAGATTGTCGGCCGGGTTTTCGGCACCCCGCATTTCGACCGACACCATGCCGCAGTAGCCATTGTTCCGCAATGCGCGAGACACGGCGGCGTGGTCGATCGGGCCGTCGTCGGTGACGGCGGCCAGTTGAGGGTGCGACACATGAAAGTGGCGGAGATAGGGCGCGGCGCTGGCGACGACCGCGTCGACCGATTCTTCGTTCAGGAACATAATGCCGCTATCGAGATGTACGCCGAGGCCAGGATGATCGACGGCGCGAACCACGGCGAGCGCTTCGGCGGTGTTCGTCATAAAATTGCACTGATACACGGTGGGGTTAGGCTCGATGCAGAACACCACGCCTAACTCGCGCGCGGTATCGGCGATTGGCCGAAAAAAATCCGCGGCGATTCGATTGGCTTCGCCGGTGCTGAGGGACCCGCGGTCGCGGTTTTTCGGCGAGCCGAAGACGTAGCGCGTGGCGCCCGCGGCGGCGCCGATGCGAAGAATGTGGATCAGGTATTTTCGCGTTTCGTCGGCCACGGACGCAGTGAAGATGCTCAGATTCGGCATGCCGAACAGCAGCGCTTGCATCGCCTGGATGGGAACACCGCCGGCGGACCAAAAGTGTTTGCAGTCGTAGATTTCGGTATCACTTGGGTTGCAAGGCGCCGGCCAGTATTTGGTCGGAGCGATTTCGACGGCTTCGATGCCGTGCCGCGCGAGGATCTCCAGCGCGATGACATCTTGGTCAGCAGCCCAGGCGATATTTGAGACACATAGTTTCATTTAAGAGAAGCTTTCGTAATACGGCAGACAAATTCAGGCAGTCGCTTGGCGCTGCTCGGCGACGAATTGGCGAATGCGACGGAACGTTTCTTCGGCGTCGTACAAATAATGGCCGCGACCGCCAAAAGCATTTGCATGCTTCGTGCGCATGTCGTACAGCGGTGGCGGTTGGTCGCGTGTCGTGGTGTAATCCAGATCGAAGCAACGCTTGGCGACGTCGGCCGCGGATACGGGCTCGGTCGCAAAATTTACCAATCGCAGATTGGCGCTGACCGCGATTTGCAAGTCGTCCCACAGGCGACTGAGGTCATAAAACTGCAGCAGGCTGCGGTGATCGGTCCAATCGAGCTTGCCGGCCAGCAGATCGAAGATGAGGTTCTTTTTCAGCCCCGTGCCGAACAAGCCCGGCAGGCGAACAACATAAGTGTTGGGGAAATGATCGGCGACCGAGCATTCAAGTTCGAAACGATGACGACCATACGGTTGCAATGATTCGGCGACGATCAGCGTCGTTTCGTCGACGTTTTGCGGATCGGCATAAACGTCGACGGTCGAAATCAGGATTACGCGGTCCGCCGTGCACTGCTGAAGCGAACTCGTTAGCAGCGCCAGGCATTCGCGATCCTGTTCAGGGTTGGCGTTGGCCTTCCATTTTTCGGCGGGAGCGCCGGCGCAAATCAGCAAGTCGAAATGCTCGCGCGCGATCGAGCGAATGTTCTTGGAGTTGTACTCGGCATCGAACGAGCGTTGCCGCCTTAGCGTGCCGCCGACGAAGCCTGTGTAACCGACTAATCCCGATCTCATGCGGTCCCCTCAATGACGTTGACTTCCTCGCGTTCGTGCGGCGGTGCGATAACGCTCTCGGCTTCGAGCTCGATGAAGTACAGTGGCCGTTCCTGCGATTCTTCCATGATCCGCGCCACATATTCGGCGAGCACCGCCAAGATCACGAACAGGCAAAAGAACATGGTGCTGAGCATGATTGACATAGTCAGCCAACCCTCGGCCAATTTGTTTTTGACCAGCGCCACGACAAATACATACAGCAGGTAGGCCAAGTTTCCCATGCTGGCGAGCACCCCCAGCGCGGCAGCCCAGCGAAGCGGCGTGGCCGAGTGAGATATGAGGATATCAATGCCTTGCTGCAGCGCGGTCAGGAAATTTCGCGAGGGCGCTTTGAGCGGCGGATCGCGGGGCACGGTGTCGATTACTTGCTTGCGGAAGCCCAGCAGCGAGTTGAAGTACTTCAGCCAGCGCCGGCGGTTTTTGATTTTCGTGAGTGAAGCGACTGCTTTGCGCGAAAGCGTTTGGAAATCCGATTCCGCAGAGGACAATTCCACGCCCAGCATGTTGCGAGCCAAGGCATAAAACAAGGTTCGCCACCGCTGCGGTCGCATGGTGGCAGCACGGCGGGCGACGACAACTTCGAAGCCTTGCTGGGCGACCGATACCATCCGCTCGATATCGCTCGGGCGGTCGAAATAGGGATTCATCAGCACCGCGTAATCGCCGATGCAATGCTCCAAGGCCGCGGCGATGCCGATCTCCTTTTGATTGCGGGCCGATAATCGCAGGAATCGCAGGAACGGCAACTTCTGCAGTTGTTCATCGATTACGTCTGGCGTCTCATCGCGCGACGCGAGATCGATGATCAGCACTTCGTAGTAATGGAACCGGCGGCTCAGCTCCGCATTCAGCTCAGTGAGGAACGACGACAAAATGGGAGCGTCATCCTGGACCACGACCAGGACGCTTACTAAGACGTCGAAACGGTTGGGCTGATCAACTGCTGCGACTGCAGTCGACATCGAATAAGCTCCGGAAGTAGTCGTCACCGATCATTGAGTTTTCTGCGGCGCTCACGCCGCGCAAATCGGCGACGGAGCGCAGGATATCAAATATGTTGTCGATTTTCCCGCCCATGACGATGTGCAGGCCGGGAAAACCATAGTTGCGCTTGAGCAAAATCGGCCGGCCATCGTTGCGTTCGCTGCCGCCGAGCGTGGTTTTTATCTCGAATAAACTGCGCACGTACTGGCAGTCGTTCATAACCGGTAGATAACGAGCTGTGTCCCTGAGCATTTGAGGAAAGCGCGATTCGGGTCGATCGACCGCGGACTTCAAGTTTGGAACGGCTTCGACTTCGCTCGCCTTCCATGCCATGTGAGGCGTATAGCGTACATGGGTGAAACTATGCAATCCTTCGGCCGGGAAGGGCATCGTCGAGAAGAACGGCCCGTCCATTACGGTGATTCCCAAACGCGCGATCGCGCTCGGCGGCTCGACGAGCGCAATCTCGGCGAGCTCATGTCGAAAATCGAGCGCGGGCAATGCCGAGTTCCGCAGCACCGTGTTGATATTGGCGAACGTGCAGTTGAACGCCTGGTCGGCCTCGAGCGAGCGGCCGTCGGCCAGATTTACGCGCACGCCGCCGGAGCCGATTGGCTCGAGTGAGGTCGCACTCGAATCGAGGCGAACTTCGATTTCATCCGTGGCGAGCCTGAGCTGTAATCTTTCCCGCAGGGCGGCCGCGTTGAAGGCGTACTCCGGTGCTTCAAAAACATCTTCAATAAGGTCGCCATCCATCAATCGCCGGACGGCGGGCGATGCTTCACGCACCGGAGCGCCGACTCGCCGACAAAACCCAGCAAACTGAGCGGCGGTGATGAAGCTGTTGACCCGCGCGATGGCATACAGCATGGTGAAATTGTCGGTGACGCAATCCCGAAACACTTCCGCGAACAAGCGAAAGCTCGAAACGCACGATTTGCCGGTGAGAATGCTACGCGGATAGTGGTACCCGCCATGCACGCGAGCCTGATTGTTGTAGCTTGCTCGAGTTAGAAGTAGCGGCTCGGCCTCGACGAGTGTGACCTCATCGCCGGCATCGCGAAAGAATATCGCCATGCAGCAACCGTAGAATCCCCCTCCGAGGATAATCGTGCGGCGGCCGGTTTTTTGCGGGGGAAATGACATGGTTTAAGGGCGGGCATCGGCGGGAGATCACCGCCAACCTAGTATAGCGCGATATTGCGAGGTGGTTTCACGGCGTCGTCATACGGCAGCGCCACGGAGCGGAAGGCCGGCGCCGCGCGGTGCTGTTTCCGGGACGACTGCCGTTGGATCTTGCAGTACGAGAACAAGCCCCCAAATCGCTACGACACAATGAGCGGTCGAGACCACAAGGTTGAAATAATCTACTTCACGGAGCGGCAGCCACAAAAACAGGCCGTTGAGAACCAGCGCAATCCACGTGATCGCCGATCGGTCGCGCAGCGCCCGCAGCGCCAGCGGCACCAACAGGAATGCGAGGATAATGCCGTCGTAACGTCGGTGATACGTAGTCGCCATCGAGACCACGGCGGCGATGGCCATCAGCACTTCACTGGATCGCGAGCGATATCGCCACATGAGCCCGGCGGCAACCAGAACGCCGGCCACTAAGCCAAGTTTGGTGAGTATCGGTGTCGGTATAATTCCCGCCGTCTTGATCGGGTCCAGAATGCCAAGGTGTAAATCTTCGGTCCACGTCATGGCGCCTTTAAACATTTGATCGAGCATGACAAGCGGATTCGTCCCGACGCGCCACGCGGAAATGCAGCCGGCAACGATCGTGTATCCGACCGCGACTACGACGGCCAGCAATTGCTTGCGTACCAGCAACACGAAGGTAAAGAGCATGGCGTCTTGCGGTTTGATCATCGCAAACCCCAGGCACAAGCCGGCGAGCAGCTCTTGCTGTCGTTCCGAAAAGTAATTCATGCCGATCAACAAGGCCATTACGATCGCAACATAATTACCCCAGCGGAGATTGACGAGATTGCCCGAGCAAGCCAGCGTGATCGCGACCATGAAGAGTCCGAGACCGACGCCGTCGAACCTTCGTCCAAATAGATAGGCCCACCAGGCGATGATGCAATACGCCAGCACGTTGATGCCGACGAAGTACCACCGCTCGATCGCGAACGGAATTTGCGGCACCAGGACTTCTTGGGTTAAAAACGCCCAGGGCGGATAGCCGCCCGGATCGCGGCACGGTAACGGTCCAATGCGCGGATCGGCATTCTCGGGGTGGGCCGCGATGGTGTACGGATTCACGCCGATGTGCACGTAGGCTTGTTCGGTCCAGCGAAGCCGCGTATCGTTCGCATGTTCTTTCTTCGTTTGCGGAACGACGCTGGAGTCTTTTTCGATGATCGATTTGAGGTGCTGTACCGTGCCGAGATAGGTCTCGTCCGTCACCAGGTCGTGGAAACCACCGACCAGATATACCAGACTCAGCAGGCCGAGAATAATGGTCGCCCAACGCAAGAGCGGCGGTGCAGTCCAAGTTTCTGGCATCGACGAGTGCCCGCGTGAAGAGAGGAAGTGGTCGAAGAGACTTCATTGTAGTTTGACCATGCGAGCGGACAACCCATAGGCATAATTCGCGGCCATTAAATTCGTGCTGTTGATTAATTGCAACATCCGCCGACGACAACGCGGCGGCCTGATACAATGGCGATTTCTATACGTCGTGTACCACTTATTTGGTCGACAGGTTGAGCTGGCACGAATGGCGACTTGGCGAAAGCATTCAACCCAGCGCATTCCGATCGTCAACTTGCGAATTGTAACGGCATGAAGAAGTGGCTCCTTGGTTTATTCGGACTCGCCGTTTCGGCGGTCGCGATCGCGCTCATTGCTTCCAAAATCGAGTGGCAAGAAACGGTCACGCAGATCAAACTCGCAGGCCTTCGCTTGCCGCTGATCCTGGTCGTCCTGTACATGGCCACATTTCCGATTCGTGCGCTCCGTTGGCAGTGCATGTTGCCGCCCGGAACCATTTCGTTCTTTACCGCGCTCAAGGGGGTTATCGTCGGTTTCGCCGGCAATAATTTCCTGCCCACGCGTGGCGGCGAATTCCTGCGGATGGAATACCTGTACCGCAAGGCGCCGCATATCGGTCGAATCACGGCGATTTCTTCGGTGCTGGTGGAGCGCATGCTCGACGGGCTGACTCTGCTGGCGATCCTCGTGGTCGCGCTCAACGCATCGCATATCGATATCACCGAGCATTCGTGGCTGCGACGGTTGAGATATGTGGCCCTCACCGTGTTTGGGCTCGCCTGCGTGGGCTCGATCGTGATCCGCGTGTGGGGCGGGCGGATCGCGGCCCTCCTGCGACGAACTCACCTCGCGCCACTGCATTGGGCCGCAACGATGATCGAGCGGTTCCACGTGGCAGCCGAGTTTTTGGGCTTCAATTTTCACACGCTCGCAACAGTCGTGCTCGGTGTTTGCGTGTGGATGGTGGAAGGCGCGCTGATCGTCATCGCCTGCCGCCATTACGGCCTCGGCACGCAGAGTGTCGTAGCCGGCTACATGACGCTAGCCATCGTGAACTTTGGCCTACTGATTCCTTCCAGCCCTGGCAATGTGGGCGTCTACCAATACATGACGATCCTCGCGCTGGCGCTATTCGGCGTATCGCACGAAACGGCGCTGGCGCTCGGGATTGTGGTGCACGCATGCGTGTACTTGCCGATCACACTAACGGGCATTGTGATCTTGATCCGTGAATCGGTCGATTGGCGACAGCGTGCGGATGCCGCACATCAGGTGACTGGACCGCACCCGCGCAGTTCAGAAAATGCCGGCGCACAGGGTTAGTCTCTCAATCGCGAGCGACGAGCAAACGCCGCTAAGATGGCAGTCGCCAGGAGAGTAGCGCTCGTCGGCTCTGGCACGTGCGCGAGCCAGAGGGTGTAGTCGCCCGTGTCGACCACTTGGTTGTTGTTTCCATCGGCCGCCAGGTTGACGATGGAACCACGCGTGTTATGCCACACGGTCCAGTCGGTGCCGTCGACATGGCCATCATGGTTGTAGTCGCCTGGAATAACGTGAACCAGCAGTGCATTTAACTGCTGCGTGGTTCCAGCGAAGACATCGCGATCGACGCTGACGGATGTCCCGGGCACTTGGCTCGCCTCGGCGATTGAATCTGCACCGTCGCTCCATTGCCAAAAAGTCCACAGCGGCCAAGATGGCGTGTTGGCCTGTGTCGGTGGCGAGACGGTGCCAGTGCCCTTCCACACGGCTTCCCAGAGTTTGTGTTCACCGGCCACGGTCGATGTGAAGTACGTGTTTGCCGCGGATTGACTGGTGTAAATCATTGGCCGCACACCGATCGCGTTCTGCACCGAGTCGGAGAACAACTGCAACCAATTGGAAACAAAGGTACGGTTCAACGTGGACGAGCCGAAGCTGGGAAAAGTTTCCACGTCGGCAACCGGCGGCAAATAACTGCCGGAAGTATAGAAAGGCCGAATCGATTGGATGAAGTCGGCCGCTTCGCTCGTCGCATCTAAATAGGGATTGGACCCCACGGGGAACGGATTGCCGTCGTAGCTCGTAAATGCAACGCCGTCTTTGCTTTCGATGCGCGTGAAATGATACGGACCGACGAGGACACCGGCATTGTGAGCGCCGTTCATATTCGTCGTAAAGCGAGAGTCAATGAAGTTGACGCCTTCGGTCGCTTTGACGAACGCGAATTGGTAGCCGGCATTCTTGACGGTGGTCCAATTCACGGCGCCGTCGCCCGTGTAAACGTCGAAGCCATTAATGTAGGTGACAGCGCAGGCGGACGTCGCCAACGTGACGACGGCGAGTGCCGCTAAGGTAACCGCGCACGCGATTTTTGCTGGACGGAACTGCCCGATGGAAAAACAGAATGACATGGGGTATCTCAAGGTTGAAAATCTTCGTTGTTCGCGTGGGATGATTGCTTAATACTTTACCGGCATCGGACGGCAACGGCGACCACTATCACAAGCAGCAAGAATGAAACGGCTGTTGGCTCGGGCACGGCATTCTGCGTCAATTGGCCACTGCTGGTCCCGCTGCCTAAAGTTTGGCCAAAACGCTGACGCCAATAGGTGTAGTCGGTGGCGTTGACGACGCCATCGTTATTGCCGTCCGCCGCGAGCAGGACAGTGGACCCGACCGAGTTGCGCCACACGAGGTAGTCGTCCATATCGACAACGCCATCATGGTTGTAGTCGCCCGGCAACAACTGCACGGCCATCGCGGCGAGCTGAGCGCTGCTGCCAGAGAAGACGTCGCGATCGACACTGCCGCTCGTGCCGGGGACCAGGCTGCCCTTGGCGATGGTGTCGGTTCCATCGCTCCATTGCCAGAACGACCAGGCGGGCCAGCCCGGAGTATCGCTTACGACCGGCGGCGAAGTGGTGCCCGTTCCTTTGTACTGGGCAATCCAGAAGGGCTGCTCTGCAGCGACGGTGGAAGTAAAATTCGTGTTTGCACTCGATTTGCTGACATACAAAATTGGTCGAACGCCGATAGCGTTGTAGACCGTATCCGAAAACAGCTGGGCCCAGTTTGAAACGAACTGCGTTTTCAGACTCTGCGATAAATTCGGCATGAAGGCCTGCTCAATATCCGAGACCGGCGGCAAATAGTGCGTGGTCCCCGTTTGGTAGTAATACGGCTTGATTAGCTTGATGAAATCGACCGCTTCGATGGTGGCGTCAGCGTAGGCGTCGCGATTGACTTGCGTGGGCGAGGTGGGCGAGAACGCGCCGCCCGTGTAATTGTCGAATTTCACCGTGCCGGCAGGGCTCAGGCTTTCGGTATGTGCGAAGTGATAAGGACCAACATAGACGCCGGCCGCGTTGGCGCCAGACATGTTTGCTGCGAATCGGCTATCAGTATCCTCAGAGCCCTCATCGCACTTAACGAAAGCGAAGGCGTAACCAGCATTCTTCGCGGTAGTCCAATTGACGGCTCCGTCGAGCGAGTAGACGTCGAAACCCTGGATGTACGTTACTCCCAGCACCGGATGAGTGCCGAGCAGCATGATCACTACACTGACCCAGGCGAGCGCCCGCGGCAGTCTAACTTTCGAGTCAGATGGTAAACGGCAACAAGCATCCATTGTGGACTTCATCCAATTAACGACGACGTAGCGATGTCAGTATCAACGATGCGCTCGCCAATGCGAGCACCAGCGTACCCGGCTCTGGAACCGACGCGCCGCTGCCCAGCCCCGCGCCGCTAGCGGTGACGGACATTCCGAAGTGGGTCCGCCACATCGCAAAGTCGGCGTCATTTACGACATTGTCGCCGTTGGCATCAGCCGCGAGATTTGAGCCGGTTTGGCCGTCCGCATCGCGCCACGCCACATAGTCTGCCATGTCAACGATGCCATCGTGATTGAAATCGCCTTGTGACGTTAACGTTGCCGAGAGAATTGCGGCAGAGTCGCCGGTCCAAACGTTGCTGACAGTGAAATTCGTATCTGCCGTCGTGCTGAATTGCAGGCCGGTGATGATCGGGTTGAACGACTCGGAGCTGTGGGCCGTGAGCATCCATTGGAACGCGGGATCGGTGAAATCTGCCACGAGGGCGCCCGACCGGAAGAGCGAGGCCTGCATCGTGTTCGCGCCGGCGCCGTTGCCGGAAATCTTGCCGACAAAGAGAAACACGCTGTTAGGAGCGAATCCGCTGGCGGTAACATTGTCGCCGGTTGCGTCGCTGACGCTATCGATGCCGAACTGTTGCTGCTGGCCGTGAATCGCGAAATCGAAGAGGTTCAAGCCCGCGCTATTTTGGAAGGCCAGCGCGAGCGTGCGATTGCTGGAGAACAATTGGGAAGTGGAGAGCGTTGTTGCATTCTCGCGGACCAGGAATGTGAAATACGTGTCGGTGCTTTGACCCAAGTCGATACTCGTCGTGAGATCGGCCTTCATATTGCGTTGGGCCGAGTTGATATTCGCCGTAACTTCGGCCGCGTTTTGATTTCGGATCGTGACGGAATAATTGCTGTGCTTAACAGCCCCGACGCCAGTGCCGCTCCACGCAAGATAATCGGCGCCTTGCTGGGTGTAGTTTCCTGTATCGAGCAGCGCGTTCGAATGGTCGCGACCAGCTTTCCAACGACCGTTGATGCCGGCGGAACCCGTGAAGTTTTCGAACGTGCCGCTATAGGCGAGCCGGTCGGGCAGGGCGACGCCGAGCGCCGCGTAGCGACTGGCGAGCCAATCGGCATCGCTTTGGTTGATGAAGCCGTTGCCGTCGTGGTCACCTTTTTCCCAATTGCCGTTCATGTAGAAGGCGTCGAATTGCGCGTCGGTGGCCATGCCGGTGTTGGTGGTCGACGTGCCCATGTTGTTCGCGAGCGCTGTCGCATCCGCGGCGTTGACCTTGCCATCCAAATTCAGGTCGGGAATGTTACGTTTGACCATTGTGTAATGTTGCATCACGCGGTCGAGGCCGAGGGCGTTGGTGGCATCCATGTGGAGCGTCCACGAGAACATGCCTTGCATGTTGCGGCTCAGTGCGACCTGCGTTTTTTGCCGCACTTGCAGGCGGCTCTCGAAGGTCCACGTACCGGTCGTGCCGCCGATCGTACCCGTGTACGAGCCAGCGTCGTACGGCAAATTCGGGCTCGCGGCCGCGATTGAGCTCATGCCGACTACGCTGGTACCGGCGGTGTAGGTCCCGATGCCGATCGCAGTTTGCGCATCGGTGAAGGCTTTCGCAGCGCCCTGCTGCGTGAGCGCATCGTGTTGCGTGGCGAATGTGCTGTTTTGCGAGGCAGTGTATAGGTAGCCCATGATGAAGAGCTGATCGTAAACGCGGGCATCGAACAGCGTGGTGGCATCCCAATTGGTGTCGGGATAACCGTAATCGCAGACGGATACATCCATGCCGAGCGGATGGATCGCGGTGCCCAGTTCGCGGGCGAGCTGCGTATAATTGCCCCACAGGGCGGCCGTGCTGGGGCGCTCCCAATCGAAATTGAAGCCTTTGATGGCGGGCGTCGAGCCATTGCCTTGCATGACGGCCTTGAGTTGCGAGACGAAATTTGCGCGGGCCGTCGGGTTATTGACGAGTGCCGTCCAGGTGGCGTCTGTCGAGAGCCCGCCGTTCACCTCAAACATGCTCAGCTCCATGTTGAATCCATA
>DATBAY010000418.1:0-4083 GCA_036271295.1 Lacipirellulaceae bacterium
GCTCTTGCTGTCGACGATGATTCCCTTCGGCGTGATGGCACCAGCTCGCAGCAAGGGCGCGAGCGCGAGAATTGCGGAAGTGGGGTAGCAGCCGGGGTTGGCGACGAGCGATGCGGTTTGAATTTGTTCGCGATAGATTTCCGGCAAGCCGTAGACCGTTTCGGGCATTCGCGCCGGGTCGGGGTGATCAACCGCGTACCACTGTTTGTAAACGGCCGGATCGTTGAGGCGATAATCGGCGCTGAGGTCGATCACTTTCTTGCCGGTGGGCAGCAACTCGGCGACGGCCGACGCGCTGGCGCCATGTGGCAAGCAGCAAAACACGCAATCGGTTAGCTCGGCCACCTGGCTCGACGACAGGTTTTCAAGCGCTAGGTCGAGTCGACCCGCTAGTGACGGATGTACTTCGCCGACGCTGGGCGATTCCGTCTGGCGAGTCGTGAGCGCGGTGATTTTCACTTCGGGATGGCGCAGCAGGATCTTGATCAGCTCGAGCGCTGAGTAACCGGAAGCTCCTAGAATACCGACGCGAATCATGTCGAAATCACCCCGAAAACACGGCCGTTGCCGAGCCTCGCATTGTACCGGCGACCGCACCCAACCGCCATGGCACGCATGCCTTGCGAAGAATGACAGGCCGCGTTCTGATGGGGTTCGCCATGCTCGAAATCCTCTACGACAACGGCCCGGTGCTGGTCATCAACAAGCGTGCGGGCATTCTCACGCAGGCGCCGGCCGGCATTGATAGCCTCGAAATCCAGGTGAAGGCTTTCTACCGCGAGCGGGAGATGAAAGAGGGCAATATCTACCTCGGTTTGCCGCACCGGCTCGATCGGCCGGTTTCCGGTGCCATCGTGTTCGCGAGGCATGTGCGGGCCGCTCAACGGCTTAGTGGGCAGTTTGAAAATCGAACGGTAACGAAGGTTTACTGGGCCGTGGTAGAAGGCGATGTGCAGCCGGATGAGGGCACTTGGACCGATCATTTGCACAAGCGCCACGGGATGTCGCAGTCGATCGTGGTGCCGCCGGATGATCCGCGGGGGAAGATTGCGGTGATGCGCTATCGCGTGCGCGGGCGTTTGCCGAACATCGGCACGTGGTTGGAAGTGGAATTAGAAACGGGCCGCACGCATCAGATCCGTGTGCAGTGCGCATCGCGGGGGCACGCGGTGATTGGTGATGCGCAGTACGGTTCAATACTTCCGTTTGGCGAGCAGTTTGAAGATGAACGGCTGCGATCCATTGCGCTGCATGCGCGGCAGCTAGGTTTCAATCACCCGATGACGAATGAGCCGGTGGATGTGATTGCGCCACTCGCCCCGGCGTGGCAGACGCAGGGAGTGCCTCTCCTGGAATAGCTACGGCTTCTTTTTGGACTTCGATTCTTTCTTGCCCGTATCGGCGGCTGGTTTCGAATCGGAGCTCGAGGTTTTCGATTCGGACTTCGAGTCGCCTTTACTTTCGCTTTTCGATTCGCTGGCCGGCTTATCTTTCTCTGCGCCCTTCTTGTAGGATTCGCTGCGATAGTCGGTTTGATAGAAGCCTGAGCCTTTAAAGACGACCGCGGCGCCGGTGCCGAAGAGGCGGCGGAGTTTCAGCTTGCCGCATTTGGGGCATTTTTTCTGGACCGGTTCGGAGATCGATTGGAAGAGCTCGAACGTGTGTCCGCAGGCGTCGCACTCGTAATCGTAGGTGGGCATGGTGGGGAAGGATTGAGGATGCGGGATGCAGGGGAGTTTATGGTAGCTGAATTCGCAAGGCTTCGGATCCGGGATGGTTGAGGCCGGATTCTTGCGAATCCAGCTACGGGTTTGCTATGCCTGGCCGACTTCGCCGGGGCCGGCGGAGACGATCACTTGAGCGGGGCGGACGACGCGATCGTGCATTTTGTAGCCGGCTTGAGTGACCATCATGACCTGACCGGCGGGTACATCGGCCGAAGGCTGTTGCAAAATCGCTTGGTGAAAATTCGGGTCGAAGATTTCGTTGGCGGCCGCGATCGATTCGACCTGATGATTGCCCAGCAGCGTGTGGAGCTGCTGCTTCACGAGGCGAAAGCCGGCGAGCAGATTTTCGGATTCACCGGATTTTTCGGCGGCTTCGATGGCACGGTCGATGTTGTCGACGACCGGCAGCAAGTCGCGCACGACCGGCAGAGCAGCGTACTTGCGTTCGTCTGATATTTCACGAGCGGTGCGGCTGCGCAGGTTTTGCATTTCAGCTTGCAGCCGTAGCAGGCGGTCGTTTGCCGCGGCAAGCTCATTGGCCGCGTCGTTCGATTTCTCGCCCATAACGGAGCTCAGGTCGATGTGCTCGTTGTAGGCTTCGTCGTCGCCTGGCTCGGTTCGGTGATCTTTCTTTGCGGACATAGTATTGGCGCCTCTTATCAATCGGCCGAGCGTGATTTCTCTTCTTCGTCGGCCGTGAAATAGTCTTTTAGTTTTGCGAAAAAGCTCTTGCGTTCCGGAGCGACGTTTTTGTGCTCGAGCTCCGCGAGCTCGCGAAGCAGCGATTTCTCTTCTTTGCTGAGCTTCTTGGGCACTTCGATGATAACCTGCACGAGCAAATCGCCGAGACCGCGACGACGCGGGTCGGGCATGCCCTTGCCGCCGAGCTTGAAAACGCCGCCGGATTGGGTGCCGGCGGGGATTTCGACTTCGCCGCGTCCTTCGAGCGTCGGTACTTCGAGTGTCGCGCCAAGTGCCGCTTGGGCATACGTAATTGGTACGCGGCAAACGAGGTGTTGGCCATCGCGCTCGAAGAGGGCGTGAGGCAGAACACTGATGAAACAGTAGCAATCACCCGGCGGGCCGCCGTTGAGGCTGGGTTCGCCTTCGCCGGTGATGCGGACGCGCATCTCGTCGTCGACGCCGGGCGGAATTTGAACTTCGGTCGTGACTTTTTTCAGCACCTGGCCGCTGCCACGACAGGCAGTGCACGGGTGTTTGATCACGGAGCCTTCGCCGTGGCATTGCGGGCAGGTGGTTTGGATGCGGACGATGCCGGCGGCTTGAATCACGCGGCCTTGCCCGCGGCAATAGCTGCAAACTTCGCGACGGCTGCCATCGGCGGCGCCGCTGCCGCTGCATTTTTCGCAGCGCTCGTGGCGTTGAAACTCAACCTTTTTCGTGACGCCGTTGGCTGCTTCTTTGAGGGTGAGCGTGACGTCGCAGCGGACATCGCGACCTTTTTGGGGACGATTGCGACTTCCGCGGCCGCCGCCACCGCCGCCGAAGAGGTCGCCGAACAAATCGCCGAATGCGGAGAAGATGTCTTCGACGTCGTTGAAGTGATGCGCGCCATGGCTGCCGTTGAGGCCGGCGTGGCCGAAGCGGTCGTAGCGCGAGCGCTTGTCGGAATCGTTCAGGACTTCGAACGCTTCAGCGGCTTCTTTGAAGCGATCGATTGCTTCTTTATCGCCAGGGTTGCGATCGGGGTGATACTTCACCGCGAGCTTGCGATACGCGGTCGAAATCTCGCCGTTCGTGGCGGCGCGTTCGATGCCGAGGATTTCGTAGTAGTCGCGGGGCATGGCGGGGGAAACGACCAATGACCAATTCCCAATGACCAAAGTGTCACTGGCAAATTATTGGCCATTGGGATTTGGTCATTGGTGCTTCTTGCACAATTCTATGCAAACGGGCCACTGGTCCGAAGACGAGTGACCCGCGTGCGGCTGTCAACCGTATGCACGCTCCGCTTCGCGTCGCAGCTAAACGAATGAAGCGGAGCGATAAATTATCGGATGCTGCCGATGACGGCTTTCTTGTTATCGTCCTTCTTGTCGAAGTTCGTGACGAGGGCTTCGGTCGTGAGCATCAGGCTGGCGATGCTCGCGGCGTTGGACAGGGCGGCCTTCACGACCTTGGTGGGGTCGAGGATGCCGGCTTTGACCATGTCGGTGTACTCGCCGGCATTGGCGTCGTAGCCGATGTTTTGGCCCTTTTGAGCGACTTCGTCGGCGACAACGCTGCCGGAGAGGCCGCAGTTGTCGGCGATTTGCTTGAGCGGAGCTTGGAGGACGCCGAGGATGATATCGACGCCGTTTCGCTCGTCGCCCTTGGCGCCAGAGCGAGCCTTTTC
>DATBAY010000419.1:0-4568 GCA_036271295.1 Lacipirellulaceae bacterium
CGGGTTCTCCCGAGCTTGCCAAGTAATGTTACTGATATGCTGGCCTAGAAAATGTGGCCCGAAGCACAGATCCGTCGCCCGCCGCGGCATTCCCGAACTTGGGCCAGAGCTTGAGCGACATAGTCCGGCTCGTTCGCGAAAAGGCATATGGGTTTTTGGGGCGGCCTAAGCCGCGTCGGAGTCGAGGCGGCCCCAGATTCGGGGCACCTGATCCGCGCTGAAAAGCATGAGTCCATCAAGCGCTTTTTTCAACTTCAGTTCACCAATACAACTCTTTGTTGACGCTCGACAACACGCTGCGCATCGACAAATTCTGAAAAAATGTCCGCCAAAGTCGAGGGGCAATAGAGCACATGCGCCCGCCGCTTTGCCAGACCGGAACAACCGTACCCGCCAGTCCGGCACTACGTGCTCTTACTTGAAGTTCCGCAATCGTGGCCCGTTGGTCCTCGTCGGATTTGTGCTCAAAGCTAGATTCGACCGGCACAATGATCATGTTCTGACCTTGTTCACGCAGGTGGGCAATTTTAAAATGTGGCATAAAACGCTCCTCATTGAAAAAGTGAATTGAACTGGCCTACCCCTCGATGATTAACTGTCGATGTCATCGACCCGAGAACCAATTGCGTATTTTGCTTTTTCTCCCGGTCTTCTTTGGCACAGACACAGGGGGTTGACCCACCGTCTCCGACGCCGCGCCTCCAAAATAATTGTCGGTCAGCTTGCGATCCCTACGACGGCCTTCCTCAATCGCTTCTTGCGTCATTGGGCCTGCCCAAACAACTCTATCTTGGGAAATCCAATAATGCGATCGACACGGGAATCCCCAGTTGCCGATCGACGGTCGAAGCGACACGGTATCGCCGTCGAATAACAATTCCCATCCCGTAGGACTAATGGGAGTCACTACCTTCGTTCCACATCCGCAGAAACAACGGTGTGCGGCGCTGGCAAACGAGATTGAGACATATAGGGTCCGCTCCGCCAGCGTCTCGGGTATGAATTCGACGAACTCATGCTCGATCGTGAGCGAAGATTGTTTATTCGCGCTTGTCTTCATTGTCTAAATCGTTGCCGCCTACGGTGTAAGTGCTGTAATGCTCATGCTCTTGGTCGACATAGAATCCCAGCAGCTTCTTCCACCTGATGACTGCCAATGCCGCATTGAGTGCATTTAGATCCGCTATCTGGATGTTCCTGTTGTATTCATTGCCCTCCGCGCCATCCGAGAACGGAATGCGTTGCCGCTGCCACACATGTTCTCGCAGCGCACGCGTACTAGTCGTCGTGCGGACCACACCTCCCAGCGAATCGCCTGACACGTAGACACCCATGCCCACATCGATGAAAGCCACGTCTTGGAATTCGAGCTGCTGCACGATTCCCTTTTTTGCTTTGCCTTCAATGCACAAAAACACGAAATCCAATGGTCCTAGTGCCGCCACGATCTCGGGCGACACAAATTTGTCGTGTGCCACGATTCCGTTGCGCATTTTGCTGTATATCCGCTGAAAGTAGAGCACCTTTGGCAGTTTTTCCGCCAGCTCATCTCCCGATGCCGCACCCGGCGCGCGAAACGCGTTGTGCTGAAGGAATACGTCTCCATCGAACAGATGTATTTCACGTACCGGAGTCTTAGCCACTAGGTCCAAAACATAGGATCCCGTGCCGCCCAGTCCGAAAATCGCCACCTTTCCCAGCTCGAGTTTTTTGCTGATGGCCGTGATTTCCGCACGGCTCGAGGCGGTGTCAATATATTTGAAAACGCTATCTCCGCTATCTCCGCTGTCGACCGACACGACCGGAAACGTTTTCGCTGTTGCTGTCGGGTCGATACTCTGCGCCGGCCCGGACAAGATATCGGCATAGGTCGACATCTTGTCGTAGTAATTGTCGTAATACCCAGCGGGCTTAGGCTTCGCAGAGAAGGAGTGCGACGCCGTTAATCCGTCGAAAATCTGTGTATTGCTAGTCGTATGGCGGATGCGCTCAATCGGGCTGCCGTTCTCGTGATGCGGGTATCCACCGGCGAAGAGGCAGACATGCGTGTCGGGCCTCGTCGTAACATCGTTCGCCAATGTTAGGCTCGAAATTAGAGCGCCGCGCTGAACCTGTCTGCCGGCGTCCAGGTATGGCACACCGCGTACGACAACATATCCATTCTTGACTTGGACATCATATCCCTCGTCGCGCAGCCTCTTTAAGTCAACGCTACGATCGATCAGTGGAAGTGACATCAAAAATCATTCCATCTTTGATCCGCACCGATTGCCCTTCGAGCAGCGATCCCTTCGGATTCACTGCGGGCCCTTTCCGATACTTGATGGTAAACATGATGTTCTGGCCATCGAGGGGAATCGGAAACGCAAGCTTCACCACGTCGTTGAAGCTGAGTTTGGTCTCAGCCACCTCCTTCTTCTGCGCATTCACGGCAATGGTAAACACCTTCTGACTGTAGAGATGCTGGTCCGCCTTGAGATGCACCTCGGCTGCGTTGCGCTCGATGACTTGATCTTCGTCCGCGCCCGCCACCTCCAGAAAAAGATCCCGGTGCGGTGCGACCCGCCCAAGCGCATACAAGGCCGTGCCACTCGTGACTGCCGGCGATTCATAGGGCTCGCGGTCGATGTGAATTCGAATCTGTGCGTCGGCCATGGTTAGACCTCCAAGAAAGACTATCTACCTGCGCCCGAAATGTACGATAATCGCACTATGTCTGTCAATACACGGCAATTGGGTATTTATACAGGTTATAGACGCGCCCGCCGCAGTTGCCCCATGATCGGCAGCTAGGCGAGCCGCTGTTTGAAGGAATTGCCCCCATGGACCACATAAGCCTCGGAAACCGCCTGCGGTCAGCCCGCGAGCACGCAGGCTTGAGTCAACAATCTGTTGCAGACAAATTGGGACTTCAACGAACCGCAGTAACACTGATCGAAGGTGGCCAGAGACAGGTTTCAACCTCCGAACTCACGCATTTCGCTACTTTGTATCGCCGCTCGATCGCCGAGCTTATCGATCCTGATGAGAAATTTTCGGAGGATTATTTGGTTGTACTGCATCGCCTGGCGCCCGAGCTGCAGAACGATCCACTAGTCAAACAAGATGTAGAGGTCTGCTTGGAACTGTGTCGACTCGGCGTCGATCTACAGAACGCGCTTGGTCGCGATTCACGCCAAGGGCCTCCGAAATTCTCACTGGTCCCGCCAAAGAGCGCCGCCGAGGCGGTGTCACAGGGATTTGAAGTTGCCGAAGAAGAACGTCGCCGCCTGGGTCTCGGTTCAGCACCCATTCGAAATATTGCGGCCCGCGTTAACGAGCAAGGGGTTTGGGCGGTGACCAGTCGTCTTCGTTCGGACATGGCTGGCTTTTTCATGCAGCATCCCGCCATTGGTTTGGTAGTCATTGCCAACGACTCCCACCCTCTGCCGCGAACCCGATTCTCTTTCGCGCACGAATATGGTCACGTGCTCATGGACCGGGACCGCGAGCTCCAAGTCACGACCACGGCGAATTCAGGCGACTTGGTCGAGAAACGGGCCAACGCCTTTGCCGCCGCCTTTTTATTACCGGCGAGCGGCGTCGAACACTTCCTAGCTAATCTGGACAAAGGCCGCAGCAGCCGACAGCAGCAACTGGTCTACGACGTTGCATCCAACGGCAGGTTCGATGTCGAAGCACGAGAGACCCCGGATTCCCAAACCATTACTTATCAGGACGTCGCTTTGTTGGCGACTAATTACGGCGTCAGCTTCGAAGCCGCGGTCTATCATCTAAATAGTCTGCGATACATCGATCGCCCCGAAACGCAGGCGCTGCTTTCACGTAGTTCCCTGGGCAAGCAATACACCGACCTAGTAGGACTTCGTTCGAAGGACGCCTCCGATTTCAATCACGACGGACCCGAGCTCCGCAGCCAGATCATGCATCTCGCGATGGAAGCTTACCGTCGCGAAGAAATTTCGCGTGGACGACTACTTGATGTAGGCAAGCGTTTGAATATCGACGCACATGACCTACTGACGCTTGCCGAAGCGGATCTCGGAATCGATTGATACTGACTCGCATAAATGCTCTTAATCGCGGACACTTCCGTCCTAGTCAATTTCCTCAATATTGATCGGATGGATCTAATCGGCAAACATTTGCCTCCCTGCGTTATCACCGAACACGTCATTGCCGAAGTCACCGAGTACTACCCGGTACAAAAGGACCGCCTCACGCAGGCGCTCGCCAATGGTCACCTCGAACTCATACCGGTCATTGACGACCACGAAGTCGAATTGTTCGGCCGCATCCAGCAATCGGGGCGCCTCGGCACAGGAGAATCATCAGCCATCGCCGTTGCACTCCATCGCGGGTATTCGCTTGCCATCGATGATCGGCGCGCGATCAAAGACGCCGCATCGATGGCGCTCGAGCGAGGCACCCAGCTTACAATATTAGGCACCCGCGACATCGTCGTTCGTCTTATCAATGCCGGCTTACTCTCGATCGAACAGGCTGATGTGCTACTGGTCTCCTGGCGGACACAACATCGTTATCACCTTCCCATTCGATCGTTTTCC
>DATBAY010000420.1:0-4695 GCA_036271295.1 Lacipirellulaceae bacterium
CGAACAGGGCGACATCAGGGCCCGATCATCGGCGAAGGGGCCGTCGAATTGCAGGCTACGAAAGATTATGAATTCGGCGACTCAATTGCGAACCTGGATATCACGGGCACATTCATCAACGCGCTCGTCCGCGGAGGGCCAGGCGTGCCGGTGCGATTCGACTCTAGCGATATCCAAGTTCACCGCACGCGCAACACGCCGAAGTGCGCCACGTGCGTGCTCATGGATATGAGCGGCTCGATGCGGCACGGCGGGCAGTACATTAACGTCAAGCGCATGGCGCTCGCGATGGAAGGGCTGATCAGCTCTGAATACCCGGGCGATTGGCTCCGCTTCGTTGAAGTATATTCCTTCGCGAAGCTTGTCGAACCCGGGCGGATCGCGAACCTCATGCCGAAACCGGTGACGCTGTACGACCCCGTAATCGCGCTGCGGGCCGACATGAGTCGCGAAGATATCAGCGAGCACCGCATTCCGCCTCACTTCACGAATTTGCAGCATGGCTTGTCGCTGGCGCGGCGGCTGCTCGCCTCGCAGGATACGCCCAATCGCCAAATCATTCTCATTACCGATGGCCTGCCCACGGCCCACTTCGAAGGGCAGATGCTCTACCTGCTGTACCCGCCTGATCCGCGGACCGAATCGGCCACCCTGCGCGAAGGGCTGGCCTGCCAGCGCGAAGGTATAACGATCAATCTGTTTTTGCTGCCGAGCTGGAATCAGACCGAGGATGATGTTCGGTTCGCCTTTCGGCTGGCCGAATCGACCAAGGGCCGGGTGTTCTTCACGGCCGGCAAGGACCTGGATCGTTATGTGATCTGGGACTACCTGAGCCGCCGCCGCGAGCTGGTGAATTGACCGAAGGTCCGGCCTTCACTTGTTTTACGTTCGCGCTGGGCATCGCTTGGGCGATGATAATTTAACCTACAAATGGCCAGAACTCCTCCGTTTTGGCGGTCGTTTGAGTCCGTTATCTCCCGGTATAATGGCCGCAACGGATGATCGCGGCCGGCAATTTTTGCCGGCCTTCCCTAAGCCATGAAGGCTACGGCACGCCGCCGACCGATGACGAACAGTGGGAAGTCGTCTCGGCACGGGATCGGCCTTATGGCGAGCTGCCCCAACCTCCCGCTTCATCTCGCGTCCAGGAGATTCACCTTGCAGGCTGCAACCACCTTGGGTCGACCTTTTTTAGCCGTTTCACTGCTCGTCGTAGCGGCGCTCCCAGCTTGGGCGAGCCCTGCCAGCGACACGCTGCTCCCAAAAACCACCAAGGGATATGTTTCCGTCGCCAATCCAACTCAGTTCGAAGAGCGGTGGGATAAAACCCAGGTTGGTCAACTGTTCAACGACGTCAGCATGCAGGCGTTCGTCACCGATCTGCGGAAGCAGCTGCACGAGGAGTTCGGCGCCACCGAGCGCAAGCTCGGCATCACCTGGGAAGACTTGAAAGGTGTCAACGCCGGCGAATTGAGCCTCGCGATCATCGAACGGAAGGCACCTGATGCCGCCATGGCGATCACGATCGACGTCGCGGGACACCAGAAAGAAGCTGACGACCTACTCGCCACGATCGAAAAGGCGTTTGCGAAGCGCGGCGGGAAGAGGTCTTCGGCGAAGTCGGGCGATACGTCGCTCATCGTGTTCGACGTGCCGGGCGAAAAATCGGGGCCGAAACGACAAACGATTTACTTCATCAAAGACAACTTATTGTGCGGTGTCGACGATCGCGGCGAAGCCGAGGCGATGCTGAAACGATTTTCCGGCAACGCGACCGATAATTTGAAATCGCTCCCTGGTTACATCGAAACGATGAGCCGCTGCCACAAGGAAGCGGGCAACTTGGAGCCCGAGGCACGTTGGTTCATCGAACCCTTTGGATTCATCTTTGCGACCCGCACACTGCGGCAAACGCCTCGGCACAAAGATCAGGACACGGCCAAGATCCTGTTTGAAAACGGCTTCGATGCCATTCAAGGCGCCGGTGGCTACGTGAATCAGCTTGTGGAAGGCCACATCGAGTTCCTAGTTCGCACATCGATCTACGCGCCCCCAGTCAAGGGTAAGGAGAATGATCCGCTCCGCTGGAATCTCTCGATGCGAATGATGCAATTTCCCAACGGCCCCGAGTTAGAGCCCGAATCGTGGGTGCCGCGGATGGTTGCCAACTACACGACGATGAACTTGAACCTTACGGATGCGTTCGACAACGTCGGGCCGCTGTTCGATGCCGTCCAAGAACATGAAAATGCCTGGAAGAATACGCTCGATGGCTGGGCCGATTCGTACGGGCCGGGCGTCGACGTTCGCAAAGAGTTCATCGGCAATCTCACGAACCGGATCAGCGTCATCACGAACTACGATACGCCGATCACCGAAGATAGCGAGCGCTCGGTGTTTGCCATCGAGGCGAAGAATGAGGCCGCCCTCTCAAAAACGCTGGATAAATGGATGAAATCCGAGCGCGATGTGAAGCGCCGTGAGGTGGGCCAGTACGTGATTTATGAGCAGACCGCTAAGACGAACCAGGTCGAGGAGCCGCAAGTCGAAGTGATCGGATTCACGTCTACACGCTCGACCAAAACGGCTAAGAAACCGCGCGAGCAGGTACTTCCTAACTCTGCCGTTACCGTGGCGTTGGGACACCTGATGATGGCTTCCGACGTAAAGTATCTCACCGAGATCCTCGAAGGTTTCGCCCAACGGGAGCGGCTGGCCAGCAGTGCCGACTACAAGCAAACCATGGCCATGCTCGACAAACTCGCCCCCGGCGAACGCAGCGGCTATGGCTTCGGCCGCGGCGACGAAGAGGTTCGCCCCATATTCGAAATGATTCGTGAGAACAGAATGCCCGAGTCAAAATCGATGATGGGCAAAATGCTGAACAACATGCTAACGACCGAAGCCGACCGCAAAACGGGCGAACCCCGCAAGCAACGGATGGATGGCTCGAACCTGCCAGAGTTCGAATCCGTTCGGCGCTACTTTGGCCCCCATGGCCGGATCGTCCGCAGCGACAAAGACGGCTGGTTCATCACCGGGGCCGTGTTGAATACTGAAGCGCCGTGAGCGAAGGCGGAAGGGGGAGTGTGGAAGGGGGAAGGAAAACAGAATTCTCGAATTGACTTCCCCACTCCCCCTTCCACCCTCGCCCTTAGCGTCACTTTTCCTGCGTTGACAGCTTCGCCCAAAACGGATGCTGGCGATCGGCCCTAGTTCGCGCATCATCTAACAGCACGCCGACATCCGGCTTCATGATGCGATCGCGGGGCGTGATCGCGCGATAGTTCACTTCCACGACCAGCGGCTGCGTGAAATCGACCAAATCGGGCGACAGCCAAACCGTTACTTTGCTGGCCTGAAGCTTCACGGTCACCTTGTTGATCGCCAGCCGCTTGCCGATGACGGTTGACGGTCGCACCTCATGCTGCGGCGGCCAATTACCGGGGGCAACCATCGACTTCGCGGGCAGCCCATCCGCTTCCAGCCACCAGAAGAAATTGTCCCACGGCCGCATCGTCACGCAATCAATATCCTTCGGCGTCTTTCGTTGCTTACGCCCCATCCAATCGAACAGGTGCTGAATCTCGTCGCCGAAAGGTTCGTAGCCGCGACCTAAATACTCGACGACCGTGATATCTGTGTTCGGTTGCAAATAACGATCGAGCTGTTGGGCGTTGCGCGACATCTTATCGCCATCCAATTCGCCGCCGACCACGTACCAGGCGACGTACGGCGCATTCTTCGCGTAACGTGTGACGAACTTATCCGCGACCGCCACGACTGGCATGACGCCGGCCCACACATCGGGATGCGCGATCGCGATATCCCACGCCGAATCGCCCCCCATCCCGTGGCCGGTCAAGAAAACGCGATCGGTATCGATCGAAAATCGCCGGCAGGCATCTCGCAGCGCCCCTAACACGGCATGATGTTCGCGCGCCGAGTACTCGCAGGCCATTTGGTGCGGTTGCTGCCAATCGACGGCGATCACGATGTAACCGTGCCGCGTGGCCTGGCCCATTCGATCGCTGCCCTTTTCTTTGTCGCTCGCGCCGGCCCAGAAATCGATCATCTTTTCTGGCGTCGAGCCTCCGTCGCACAGCGTGACGATCGTCGGATAGTGACGCAGCGGATCGTACTCCGGCGGCAATTGTACGAGGTAGCGCACTTCTGCTTCCCCGGTCAAACCGGCAATCTTCAGCTCATACATCCCCGGCCCCCGCTCGCTTTGCTTCGATGTTTCCAGCGGCGGTTTCATTAGTTTGAGCATTTGCGCGATCCGTTCGATCGACGCGCCTTCCATGTCGTGCACATCCGAAGACATCTTCTCGCGATTTTTGGCCAGCGGCTCGCGCAGATATTGCAAGATCGTATCGCGCGCATGCGCGAGGGACACCGCCGTTTGAAAATTGTCTGTCGCCTGATTCGATCCGACCAACCAACCGCTGATCGCCAGCGCAACTTTTTGCTCAGGCTTAAGTGCCGCGTCATCCAATAGCCGTTCGAACGAACCTAGCCGGGAAATCGCATCCTCATTCATGTCCGCCGAAATCTCTTTCACGAAGTTCTCGGCGAGGCGCTGGCCATTTTCGTCAGAAATCTTTGCGACCTGCCCATTCAATTCGTCGATCACCGTTTTTCGACGCGCATCCTCGGTGGCGTACTTGTCCAAGAGTTCGCGCACTTCTTGCA
>DATBAY010000421.1:0-2208 GCA_036271295.1 Lacipirellulaceae bacterium
CGCCGCCCTGGAATAGTTCGCGCATCTTGTCTCGCGATTCGTCACTGATCGTGTCGATCTTTTTCTTCTGATCATCGCTGAGCTTTAAGGCATCTTGTACTTCCTTGTTGGTGATTAACCGTCCGGCCGTTGGAGGCCCGAACATGCCCGCCATCCCAGGGCCGCCGCGGCCGCGTCGACCTTGCCCCTGCCCTTGTGCTAGCGCAAGTTGAGAAACCATCGCCGCGATCACCAAACTGGCGACCAGCGTCCAACCTTTACCTGAAAATCGCATCGTTCCTACCCTTTCGTGTCGAATAGTGCCCCGGAACAAGCGGCTCGCCTGCCCCTCACGCGTTTAAAACCCAAGGGGAGCTAGAAGTTCCGCTCAAAAAGCAGCCGTTTCGCCGCGCTTACGCGAATTGTAACGGTCGAATCGATAGACGGGCAGTAGCGGTCGAAAGAGGGATCGCAGCAGCCCTTAAGGCAGTCGAATGTGCCGTCAATTCATGCTCGCCGGGTCGCGGAACCGGTAGCCGATGCCCCGCACTGTTTCCACCAGCACCGCGTGGGGACCCATTTTTTTCCGCAGCGAGCGAACGTGAACGTCGATCGTTCGCTCGAGCACCAGAGAATCGCCGCCGAGCGCGGCGTCAATCAACTCGGACCGGGAAAACACTCGCCCCGGTTGCCGTACAAGTGCTTCCAACAGCCCGAACTCGCTGGGAGTGAGGTCCAACGGCTGCTCTTCGATCGTCACCCGATGCCGCTCGCGATCGACCAGCACACCTTGGCTCACGACAACGTTGTCGTCGCTGCCGTGCCCCTCGCGGCGCCGCATCAGAGCGCGGATTCGCTCCAACAGCACTTTCACACTGAACGGCTTGGCGACGTAATCATCCGTGCCGACCGAAAAACCAACCACCTCGTCGGTCTCCTCGGTTTTCGCCGTGAGCATGAGCACCAGCATATTGCGGGTGACGGGGTCGGCCCGCAGCCGACGGCATACTTCGAGCCCATCGACCAACGGCAACATGAGATCGAGCAACACGAGGTCCGGCCCCTTGACCCGCGCTTGCCGCAGCCCCTCCTGCCCGTCGTTCGCGACAAGCGTCTCGTAGCCATCACGGCGGAGGTTGTAATCCAACACCTCGGCCAGCGACCGGTCGTCCTCGACAATGAGAATCTGCCCTTTGGTCATCAGCATTTTTGCGTCTTTGTCTTACTGTGCACTGGGATGCAAGTTATCTAAATGGTGCCGAGCAATTTCGCCCTCGACCAGGTAAATCACATCTTCGGCAATGTTCGTCGCGCAGTCGCCAATCCGCTCCACGTGCCGACAGACCGAAAAGAAGTGCAGCGCCGGTTCAATCAGATCTGGCCGCGAGCGCATTACCTCCAGCAAGTCATCGATCACGCGGCGATTGTATTCATCCACTTCGTCATCGCCCCGGCACACTTCGCGGGCCGCATCGACGTTCTGGTCGACAAACGCATCAAGCGATTCATGCACCATATCCGACGCACGGTCGAACATCCGTTCGAGCTTCGACGGGATTTCGAACTCCGGATACTCGGTCAGCGACATCGTGCGCTCGGCGATGTTTACCGCCAGGTCGGCAATCCGTTCCAACTCGGTGTTGATCTTCAGGACGGTCGCCGTGCGCCGTAAATCAACCGCGACCGGTTGATGAAGCGCCAGGATCTTGAGACACTCCTCTTCGATCTTCACCTCGCGGGCGTTAATCTCGATTTCGTTGGCGGCGACTTCCGAAGCCAAATCGGCTCGACGCTCGAGCAGCGCCTGGCAGGCCTTCGCGATCATCTCTTCCACCCGCGACGACTGGTCGAGAATCTCCCGCTCTAAGGACTCTAAATCTCGTTCTAAGTGTTTTGACATACGAAAAATGCTCACGCAAAGGCGCAAAGGCGCGAAGAAAGGCTTTGTATTTGTCGATTGTTTGTCGTCATTGAGTCTGAACTAACGATAAGTTTATTGAAATCCGATGGGGTCTCGTTTCTTCTCACGACTTAGTTCTTCCTTTGCGCCTTCGCGCCTTTGCGTGAGATAATCCAAATCAACCAAACCGTCCGGTTATGTAATCTTCCGTCTGCTTACGACTCGGATTCGTAAACAGCTCGTTCGTAGAACCCGCCTCGATCAATTCACCCTGATAGAAAAACGCCGTTCGATCGGAAACGCGCGCCGCCTGCTGCATGTTGTGCGTC
>DATBAY010000422.1:0-4949 GCA_036271295.1 Lacipirellulaceae bacterium
CCATCATCTTTGCCTTGTCGCACTCGTTCATGGTGGCACTGGCAGCGCTGTTCGTGATTGGCGCGGCGGACAATATCAGCGTGGTAATTCGGCAGACCGTATTGCAGTTGTTGACGCCGGACTCGATGCGCGGTCGCGTAACCGCTGTGAGTGTGATTTTCATCGGCTCGAGCAATGAATTGGGCGAGTTCGAATCCGGCATGTTGGCTAGCTTCTTGGGATTGGTGCCGTCGGTCGTCTTTGGCGGGTTCATGACGCTGGTAACGGTTAGCGTGGTATCGGTCATCTGGCCGGAGCTACGGCGGCTGGGTGCGTTGGATCGCCTTGCGCCGCCGCAACCGACGGAAGCGGACGTCGACGCCTAGATTTCCGCCAATGCTTCCGCCGCGCGGGCGAATAGCGCTATAATGCGCGCTATTCGAAATTTGCCTGAGGGGCTACGACAATGAAGTGTACGCAATGCGGCGCCGAGGCGCCTGCCGGCTCGGCTTTCTGTCCTAAATGCGGCGCGCAACTCACTGCTGGCCGAGCGGCAGCCCCGGGACAAGCGAAGATGCAACCGGCTGCGTTGCACGACTTGCCGGAGGAGGAACTGTGGACCGGCGGTTATTCGCCTAAGGCGATGACCGGCAATTTTGTCCTCGCCGCGATCGTAAGCATCGCGGCGATTGTTGGCGGCATGTTCTTTCCGCCGTTTGGCTGGATGATCGGAGCGGGGCTCGCGGCGCTTTTGTTCTTGTATCTTGCTTTCGTACTTTTCTTTCGCCACATGGCAGTCGGTTATCGACTGACGTCGCAGCGACTTATTATCGAGCGCGGCGTGCTTGGTCGCACAAATGACCGAGTGCTCGTGGTCGAGATTGATGATCTCTCGGTAAAGCAGGGCGCGCTCGAGCGGATGTTCAATGTTGGGTCAATCGTGCTCGATACGAAAGACAAAACGACTCTCGACGGTGCGCCTCGAAGTTCACTCAAGACAAGCGGCGAAGGCGTGCTGACGATGAGCGGCATCGAGAATCCTAGCCATGTCGCGGATTTAATCGATGAAGCGCGGCATGCGGAGCGGGCACGGCGCGGGCTTTATACGGTCAACGCGTAGCGGTGCGGTAAAAACCCCCGGCAGAGCCGGGGGCTGCCGAGCGCGGTGGTGGTTCGGATCAATACGGAGCGGTGCCGGCCAATACCAAGCGGCCCGTTTCTCGCCTATAATCTCGGGCATGGGTCGGCTGGGGCTGATTTTGTTCCCAACTGGAGATTTGCCATGAAGCGTTTTTTTATTGCGTGCCTCGTAGCGTCGGGAGTGTTGGTTATGAATTCATCTGCAACGGCCAAAGATTCGCCGAAATCCAAAGATGGCTCGAAGTCAGCCAGCGATTCGCCGCTGAACGTGGAGATGCAAACGCTCGACGGCAAGAAAGTGAACCTGGCGGAAAAGTATAAGGGCAAGGTCGTCCTGCTGGTGAACGTCGCCAGCAAGTGCGGGAACACGCCGCAGTACAAGCCGCTCGAAGCGTTGTATGAGAAGTACGGCAGCCAGGGGCTCGCGATCGTCGGTGTGCCGTGCAATCAATTCGCCAAGCAAGAGCCGGGCACAGCTTCTGAGATTTCCGAGTTCTGCACGAAGAACTACGGCGTCACGTTCGACATGCTGAGCAAGGTCGATGTGAATGGCGACGAAGCGGCGCCGCTCTATAAGACTCTCACGTCGAAGGACTCGGACCCAAATCACGCCGGCAAGATCACCTGGAACTTTGAGAAGTTCTTGTTCGACCGCAATGGCAAGGTCGTCGAGCGGTTCGCGCCGAAGACTAAGCCGGATTCGCCGGAAGTTGTGAAGGCGATTGAAGCCGAGCTGGCGAAAAAGTAAGGCGCTCCAACGCATAGGATATCGCCACGAAAAGGCGCGAAAAGTCATAAAAAGTTTGAGGTGGTGGCAGCCGCTCTTTTTGTGCCTCTTCGTGCCTTTTTGTGGCGATGTTTTTGGCACCCTCCTACAGATGAATAAGACTCTCGACTGCGTTGTCGTTGGTTCGTGCGTGGTCGATGTGCTTGCGCGTCCGGTGCCACTTACGAGCGCAATTGGCGGCGGGCGACTGATTGAGAGTGAGCCGCTCGTGCTGACGACGGGCGGCATTGTGTCGAACTCGGGCATCGCGATGGCTCGGCTCGGGATGCGCGTGGCGGCGTTCACGTACGTTGGGAACGACGAGTGGGCGAATGTCATTCGGCATCGTTACGCGGCCGAAGGCGTCGACACGTCTGCACTCATTACCCATCCAACAGGTGCGACTAGCACTACGGCCGTGCTAATCGACCCCAGCGGCGAGCGGACGTTTGTGCATTGCGTCGGTGCGCCGCGAATGCTTGATAAACAGGCGCTCGTCGGCCAAATGGAGTTGTTTGCCAAAAGCCGGGCAATGTTGATCGGTTACTATCCGCTGATGACGCGGCTGCAGAATGACCTGCCAGACGTGTTTGCGGCGATTCGTGAACTGGGTTGCTTAACGGCACTCGATGCCGCGGCTGACGGCGGTACGATGGACCCGCTGGCGCGGATCTTGCCGCATGTGGATGTTTACATTCCCAGCGAATCGGAAGCTCAGCATCAAACCGGGCTAGAAGATCCGCGCGCTATTATTGCCGCTTATCGGGATGCCGGTGCGAGGAACTGGGTGGGCGTTAAGCTGGGCTCGAAGGGAGCGCTGCTAAGCCCAAGTCCGGGCGAATTCGTGGATATCGCGGCGGTGAAGGCCCCCGGCGAGGTCATCGACACCACCGGGGCCGGCGATTGCTTCCTCGGCGGCCTGCTCGCGGGAATTCTGCGGGGTCTGCCACCAGCCGAAGCCGGTCGATTGGGAGCGGCGGCCGGTGCTTGCTGCGTCACCGGGCTGGGGGCAACGACGGCCGTCCGCGGCTATCATGATACGTGCCAATTGGCTGGAATAAACAGCCTCGAAAAGGCACAAAAAGGCACAAACAACTAAAAGTGCGCGGCGCCTCACTTCTTGTTTTCTTTTCGCGCATTTTCGTGCCTTTTCGTGGTCCGCTTCGAAAACTAATTCGCCGGTGGTGTCTTAGGGGCGAGTACCTGGCCCAGTGAGCCACGCATGAATGGTCCGATCGACGCCGAGCTGTTGGGGCGGCTCCTGGATGAGCACGGGGCCGCACTTGCGCTCTACGCGTCGCAGTGGACCGCTGCCGCCGAGGACTGCGTGCAGGAAGCGCTGGTCGAGCTCGCGCGGCAACGCCAAGCGCCGGATCATACGCTGGCGTGGCTGTACCGCGTGGTGAAGAATCGGGCGCTCAATGCGGCTCGCGGCGCGCGTCGGCGTCGGGAACGCGAATCGCGAGCGATGTCCGAGCGGTTTGTCGGCGACGAGCGAGGAGCATTTGATGACGACGATACGCGTGCGGTGATCGAAGCGCTTGGGCAACTGGATGCCAGTGAGCGTGAGCTCATCGTGATGCGAATTTGGGGTGGCTTGAAATACGAGGAGATCGCAGAGGCGCTGACCATCTCGATCTCGAGTGCCCATCGACAGTACGAGCGGGCACTGGTGAAACTGCGAACAATACTGGAGACGCCATGTTCGACGAACGCGAACCGGCAGAACCCGAACTAACGCCCGAGCTGCAAGCGCTCGAAGGAAAACTTGCGCGACTTTCGCCTGCGGCGGTGCGCTTAGATCGCGATCGCCTGATGTTTGAGGCGGGTATGGGGGCCGGACGTGCGGCGAGCGAACCCTCCCCTAGCCCCTCCCTAAAAGGACAAAGGAATGTGTGGGTTTGGCGCGGTGGTGCGGCGCTGATGACCGCGGCTTCGTTGGTGTTGGCGACGATGCTGGTTTGGCAACGCCAAGAGTTTGACGTTGCGCTGCGGGAAGCGAAACAACCTGCGGTTGCGCCGCAGCTTGCGAGCGCGCAGCCGACGGCGAGTTCACCGCCAGCGGCTGTGCCAGAAGTCAGCACTGCAAATTGGATTGCTTTGCGACAGCCGGCAGCTGGTTATTTAGGTATTCGCTATACGGCAGTCACACGCGGAGTCGACGCGATTGAATCGGAGAGTCGCGACGGCAGCGCCTCGCGTTCTTCGCATCAATTGGAGCGCAACGAGCGCGACATCATGAACGATTTTTTACCTTCGGCAAAACAATCTCGCTCCCGATCTTAAGCATTGCAAAGGCGAAGCTATGAATCGCTACGTTTTTTTAGTCGTCTGTATGATTGCGAGCGGTTTCGGCGCCCCCCTCCGAGCGGAGGTAACATATGACCGCACGAAACAAGGCGATAACGATATCGACGTGATTCGCCTGAACGTCACCCCCGCGGCCGAGCCGGTGCCGTCGCTCAAACACCAGCTTTTAGCCCGCGCGATTGACCTGAAGCCGGGGAACGCAGTGCCGTATTACTACCGGGCGATTCTCAGTCTGCCTTCGATGCTTACGGAGCAGCGGAAAAAGTTTGACGAAGAGAAAGAACTGAGCAATTGGTACTCGACCGGGTCGGATGCCACGCCGATCGGGGAGCTGCCGCTCGATAAAGTGCGTCAGGCTTCGCAGATGTTCGACTCAATTTATGAACACCAATTGAAACCGGCGTTCGAGCGCACCGATTGCGACTGGGAGCTGGGTGTGGGCGAGCTGCACGGGCCGGAAATCATCGAGTACTTGCTGCCTGAGTTTAATTCGAGCCGTGATGTGGCGCGGATGATGGCACTGCGCACGCGATTGGCGATCGCCGAGCACCGTTATGAGGATGCAATTACGCTTATCAAGCAGCAGTACCGGCTGGGAACGGATGTGGCGAAAGAGCCATTCTTGGTGTGCGGTTTGATCGGCACGGCGATCGAAGGAGTTGCGGATGGAACGCTGACCGAGCTGATCGCGAGCCGGAATTCACCAAATATGTATTGGGCACTGACGGAGCTTCCCCAGCCGCTGGTGGACTTG
>DATBAY010000423.1:0-2448 GCA_036271295.1 Lacipirellulaceae bacterium
CAGCTCTTTCGGTCCAACCGTAACAATCGTAAACGGTCCCGGTTCATGGGCCTTCAAATAAGCGCCGACCTTATCCACCGTCACACCATCGATCGCATCCTTAATCTCTTCCAGCGTTCGAATCCTACCACGCATGAAATAGTCATGCGCAATCGCGCCTGCACGCGCGCTGGTCGATTCGCCCTGCATGATTGTGCTTGCCTTGAGGCCGATCTTTGCCCGTTGAAGCTCGGCTTCCGTCACGCCATCCTGCAATCGGTGAAGCTCGGCAATAAAGCAATCGAGCGTGGCTTGGGCTCGTTCGTTACTTGTGCCGGCGTATCCGAAAATGCTGCCGGAGCCTTTGAGGCTGCTGTAGCCGGCCCAGACCGAATAACAGAGCCCGCGCTTTTCGCGAACTTCGGTGAACAGCCGGCCGCTCATTCCACCGCTCAGAACCTCGACGGCGAGGCGAACGGTGTAATAGTCTTCGTGAGTTTCGGGAATGGATGGATATGCGATGCCAATATGGGTCTGCTCGCTCTTCTGATGCTCGTGATGGAATTGGCCCGGCGGCGGCATCACGTTCACTTCAGCAGCCGCGGTGCCATTCCACGTCCCGAAATGCTTTTCAATTTCATCCCGAAGTTGACCGAAATCCACGTCACCGGCTAACGACAGAATCGCGTCCTTGGCATGAAACCGCTGCTGCCAATCGGCTTTGCACAATTCCAGTGTGAGCTTTTCCAGGTCCTCCGGCCGGCCCATCGTGTTACGACCGTACGGAGAAGGGAAATACCACTCCCGCAACTTGATCATCAGCTTCTGCCGGGGCTCGTCGTCGATGCCGGCGAGCGATTGAAGCGCCAAATCGCGGGCTGCTTCGAAGCCGTCCTCGGGAAGCCGGGGGCGTCGAACGATGTCGGCGTAGGTCGGCAGCGCCTCGATGACCTTCGATGCCACCGCCGCCGAGCCGAACCGCATGTGATGAATGCCGACGCTGCTCGATCGCTGAAGGCCAAGGCTATCGAGATAGTCCGTCAACTGCCGGCTATCGCGCGACCCCGCCCCGCGTAAAAGCAGGTCCGATAAAACTGTAGCCGACCCGCACCGGTCCACCGGATCGGTGGCCGCTCCAGCCGTCACAAGAAACGTCATAGCCGCCGACTGCATGCCCGGCATTCGCTCGGCTAACAACGTCAATCCGTTTGCAAAAGTATGCTGAAAATAGCGTTCCGCCAACGCAACTCCTTGGTATTACGCAACCCGATTCGATTATATGCCTGCCGTGGTGCCATGCCAGCATCGACTAAGGACTGCACGCTCCAGCAATGTTCATCGTAAACTTATAAAAAACATGAGGATAGAACGTTTCGTACGTGGAATGTTAGGAAATTTTGCGGGTAGGGCATGTGAGATGGATGACATCTATTCCAGCCCATTGAGCCCGTATGCCGGGTAACTGGCTATTGTACGACCGCTCGGGTCGAATGGGCTGGGCGACAACGATGGGTAACGGAACCGACACTTATGAAGTGGGTGACCGGCGGCCGCTGGCTTCACGCCAGACGCGGTGGGCGGACCGATCGGCTGCGTTTCTCGCCGAACGAAATGTCTCGCCAAATGCGATTTCGATCGCGGGAATGTTTTTTGGAATCCTGGCCGGTGCGTTTCTGGCCGCTACGCCATATGTCGATTCGATTCCTCGACGAATCTTATTTCTACTTGCGGTGGCAGCGGTGCAATTTCGCCTTCTTTGCAACCTGTTTGACGGCATGGTGGCGGTAAAAACGCATCGGGCTTCCCGAACCGGCGAGCTGTTCAATGAGATTCCCGATCGCGTATCTGACCCTGCGACATTGATTGGGGCAGGGTTTGCACTGGGTGGACTGCCGTGGCTGGGATATCTTGCGGCCATCATGGCGCTGTTCACGGCTTATGTCCGCGCTGTGGGAAAAGTCGCCGGCGCCCAGCAGGAGTTTTGCGGGCCAATGGCCAAGCAGCAGCGGATGGCCGTTGTCACGATCGTCAGTCTGTATTGCGCTCTGGTCCCGCAACGCTGGCAGGGCGGATGGACAAGTCACGGCTTTGGAATCATGGCCGTGGCATTGGCGGTCATCGTCGCGGGCAGTGTCATCACCGTGTTCCGTCGTCTTTTCAAAATCTCCCACACGCTTAAAAATTCCACCCGATGAACGAGCAATCCCGCCAACGGCTCTTCGGTGCGACCCACGCGTTTGACTCGGGCGTCGTTCGCGTTTTTGCAATTTCGATCGTCGGCATTTTTGTCGTTACGCCGATCGTGATCGGGTTTCTGCGATCGCGCGGCACGATTCCGGACAACCAGTACGCTGAGCTTTGGAAACGTTACAAATCGTGGCTTGTTCTTGGGCCGATGATGACCGTTCCGGTGTTGCTCGGCGCGTTCTGGACGATCATGGCGGTCGGGATATTAAGCATCTTGTGTTA
>DATBAY010000424.1:0-1667 GCA_036271295.1 Lacipirellulaceae bacterium
GCCGTGCGCCGATCGGCTACGTCGCCATTGCCGCGAACCCGATTTCCACGAATCAGGGTTTTAAATCCATCGTGCCTTACATCGTTGGATGTTCGCATTTCATTGCCCTCGCGATGAAATCGTTCGCAAAGGCCATCAACGACAGCGCTCCTGGGACGACCTTCAAAGAAGTTTCCGGCAAAATGCTCGCCGCCGTTCCATTTCCTCTCCCGCCTCTTGCAGAACAGCAACGCATTGTCGCTAAGGTCGAAGAGCTTATGTCGCTGTGCGATGTGCTGGAAACCGAGAGCGCAGAGGGGATAGCGGTGCACCAGGCGCTCGTAGAAGCCCTGCTCCCGACACTGGCGGAAAGCACACGCGCCGATGACCTTGCCGTCAACTGGGCATGGCTTAAGGCCCATTTCGATATCCTTTTTACCACCGATGCTAGCGTCGATGCATTGAAACAAACCATCCTCGAACTCGCGGTTCGCGGGAAGCTGGTGCCGCAGCATGCGGGTGATGAACCGGCTGCAATAATGTTGGAAGCAGTCAGAAAATCTGGTTCTGATCGCGGCGCAAAGCAGAAGTCTCACTCAAACATCATTGATGCCGACAAGCCATTTGATTTGCCGACGGGCTGGTGCTGGGAGCGATTTGATAACCTGATCGACCCCGCCTTCCCGATTGCTTATGGCGTTTTGGTTCCCGGTCCCGATCAGCCGGACGGAGTACCATTTGTTCGAATCGCTGATCTGTCCGTTACCGACCCGTCGCCGCTACCTGAAAAAGCAATAGACCCGGCTGTCGACTCTCAATATCCGCGAACGCGGCTGAAGGGTGGCGAGATACTAATGGGGGTAGTGGGTAGTATCGGAAAGCTAGGGGTCGCGCCTGCCAGTTGGGCGGGGGCGAATATCGCACGAGCGATCTGTCGGATTGTACCGTCGACCCTCTTAGACAAGAGCTACGTTCTTTGGCTGCTACAAAGCAAATTCATGCAAGACAGTTTCAGTGGAGACACTCGAACTTTGGCTCAGCCAACGCTCAATATCGGACTAATTCGTCTAGCCGCGACGCCTGTTCCGCCGGTTGCGGAACAGAGGCGTATCGCCGCAAAGCTCGATGAGCTAATCGCACTTTGCGAGATATTACGAACCCGGCTCGTAGACGCATCAGCAATCCAGATTGAGCTTGCTGATACCATCGTCGAGCGCGCGGCGGTATAAGCGCGATGGCAACCGCTCAGGAAGCGTCAAAAATCTGGTGTGATGAAGACGGACATCGCAAATATGAAGATTACGCTGATTTTAACGAGTGGTTTGACAGTATCGAGCGAGCGGAGCTCCGAGTTCAGGCGCTCGTGGAAGGACTCGCGGCCCCGAGCAAGGCTTTCTTCGCGGGAGACCGAGAGGCTTATAACGTCACGCTCGATAGCTTTCGTCTTGATCGTCGGAACGAGTGGCTGAGCGCCGATGCCTTACAAGAACTTTTCGGCGATGCCCATTGGTCTGAACGGAACGCGTCGAGGTTCGATCAGCTGTGCGACCGAATGGAAGCGGGCGATGTCGTACCCTTTATTGGCGCGGGTTTGTCTCAGCCGGGTGGCTTTCCGACGTGGAAGGATCACCTTCGGCAGCAGGGGCGTACGGCAGGTGTAGACTCTACTACCATCGAAGACTTGCTGG
>DATBAY010000425.1:0-1797 GCA_036271295.1 Lacipirellulaceae bacterium
GTCGAACACGTCGTAGCAATTGATCCACACCGTGCCGGCCCGCACGTTGGCCGCGTAACGGTGGGCTTTCGCCACGTCGCGCGTCCAAACCGCGGCCGCCAGGCCGAAATTCGTGGCGTTCGAACGCTTGATGATTTCGTCCACGCTCTTGAACTTCAACACGCTCAGCACCGGGCCAAAAATCTCGTCCTTGGCGATCCGCATGTCGTCGGTAACGCCCGAGAACAGCGTTGGCTCGACAAAGTAACCTTTGTCGCCCACGCGCTTGCCGCCGCTAACGATCTTCGCGCCGTCCTTCTTACCGTATTCGACGTACTTCAAAATCTTGTCGAATTGCGCTTCATCGACTTGCGGCCCTTGTTGCGTCTCCGGGTCGAACGGATCGCCGACTTTACGGTCCTGGTTTTTCTCGCGCAGGCGGTCCACGACTTCGTCGTGCACGCGCTCTTCGACAAATAACCGGCTGCCCGCACAGCAGCACTGGCCTTGGTTAAAGTAGAGAGCGAAGTGCGCACCATCAATTGCCGCATCCAGATCGGCATCCGCGAAGATAACATTCGGGCTTTTGCCACCGAGCTCAAACGTGAGCCGCTTCATCGTATCGGCCGCTTCGCGTTGGATGATTTTTGCCGTCGCACCCTCACCCGTGAACGCGATTTTGTCCACGCCGGGGTGCTTCACGATTGCGGCGCCGGCAGTCGGTCCGTAACCCGGCACCACGTTGATAACGCCATCCGGAATGCCCGCCTTCTGCGCCAGCCGCGCCATCCGTAAGCACGAAAGCGGCGTTTGCTCGGCCGGCTTCATTACGATCGTGCAACCGGCGGCCAGGGCAGGGCCCCACTTCCAAGCGGTCATCAATGCTGGAAAATTCCAAGGAATGATCTGGCCCACGACGCCAATCGGCTCGCGCCGCGTGTAGCAAAAGTAATCGCCGCGAATCGGAATCGTGCGGCCTTCGATCTTATCCGCCCAACCGGCGTAATACCGCAAGCAGTCGATGACGAGCGGGATATCCGCTGCGCGCGAATCGCTGATCGGCTTGCCGTTATCCAGCGTTTCAATCGCCGCGAGCTCGTCTTTCTCTTCCTCGATCAGGTCCGCCAGCTTGTGAATCAGCGCGCCGCGATCGCGGGCATCCATCTTCGACCATTCGCCGTGGTCAAACGCTTCGCGAGCCGCGTCGACCGCCGCATCAACGTCTTCCTTATCCCCCTCCGCAACTTCACAAATGACTTCTTCGGTCGCCGGATGAATTGTTTCGAACGTCTTGCCGCTCGCCGCCGGAATCCACTTGCCGCCAATGAAACACTGCGTTTGCCGAACCTGAGGACGCCGGACCGTTTCCGTGATGGTAGCCATGCCTCGAAACTCCTGTGCGAATAGCCTCGAAAAGAAAAGCCAGGAGCTGCTGCTCCCGCCTGGGTTTGCCTATTGGAATTGTACCGCCGCGAGAAGGGCGTTGTCACGCCGGCGGCGCTTTGTTGGAACATGATCCCGATGGCAACGTCGCTCAACTGCGATAAAATGAACTTAGCTGTAAGTAAAGATCGAACAGAAGTCGACCATGCAAGAATTCACGATTGAAGCGGCTCTTAGTGAAAAATTGGGCCAACGCACCGGCCAGGCAGTTTTGTGCGATTCCGCCGGACGGGCACTTGGTTTCTTTTCACCCATGCGGGATCGCCCCATGGTTAAGGATTTGCAACTCGAGCCGCCGTGGACAATTGAGGAAAGCAAAGAGCGATGCAAGGAGCGAACTGGTAAACCATTGGCCGAGATCTTGAAACGACTTGG
>DATBAY010000426.1:0-4291 GCA_036271295.1 Lacipirellulaceae bacterium
TCACATCGAGCGATGGCGGCCAAACCGTGGCCATTCGATTTAGTTCTCCGGTGACAAAGGATGGTGACGTAGACATCCGAATCCGCAGCCCTTTAACGGCGCCGTCGGGATCCAGCATTGCGGTTCCGATGGTCTCCACACTTTCGCCACTGTCGGGCCATCGTTACATCGGGGTACCCACCAGGCTCGAGGGCGAACAGTTAACGTGGTCTGAGGTCGGTGTGAAGCCCGCGGACGTTCCGCGGCAGTTGACACAAGGGATTTCCGAGCCACTGGCACGGTACGAGGTTGTTGCCGAACCGGTTTCCGTGGCGTCGCATCCGCGCACGCTGAAAGATCCTGCGCCTCGTGTGCGGCTCGTCGATACAGCCGTGGCTCTTGGCAAGAACGATGCCGAGACAAGTGTTTCCAGCTATGTCATCTCGCCCGACGGCATCGCCGAGTGCCTGATCCAGCTACCTGCAGATCATCAACTGCTGCTGGCGGAACTCGATGGTCGCGCCGCGTTGGTCACTCCGGCCGGATTGTCCCGCTGGCGAGTCATCCTCAGTTCGACTCAGTTGCCTCAAGTTCTGGAAATTGTTTCGCGCCTGGCCGCGAAAAGATCTGCCGAGCCGGTTCGAGAATTGACTCGGGCTTCTCTAACGGTCGGCGACAAACCAATCCCGGTTGACGTTAGTTTGTGGACGATTTCTCAATCCGCCGATTCAGATCCCGTTGAAATCGCAGGTGCTTCGCCCGTCAGCGCCGTCGATCAAACCGTTTTGCGTTTTGATCGCTTGGTGCGCATCGCGGAATCTGCGAGCGCGGCAGCCGCCGACGCTCCGCAACCCGATGGTGCGAACTGGTTCCGACCTTGGGCCGCGCGGCTGAAGGCGGTTCACGAACAATCGGCTCAGCTTCGCCACCGCCAGTCGGCAACGAATGCGGCCCGCTTGGCGCGATCCGGCGATGACCAGCTGGGCCTGATCGAAAAACGATTTGAAAAATGGCTCGAAGAATCCACCGATCTGTTTGGCAATGCGGACAGTACCGCGGCGCCTTTGGCTTCGGAACTTTCGGCCGCGAATGGCGATTCGGGAGATCGCCACACGGCGTATTACGCGTCGCAAGGTAGTGGAGAGAAGTTAATTGCCCAGACGATTCAGCCGGCAACTCGACCGCAGGTTGCTAAATTGGTTGCGGCGATCATCGTCGCGCTTCTCGCCGGCCTGTGGCTAGGTAGAATGGTCGCCATTCGCGACTTCTTACATCGCTGCCCCTATGTGATCGGGGTGTGCGTTGGGATTGCCTACTGGACGTGGCTCAGTCCGAGCTGGTTCGGGCTGGTGGTCGCAGCCGCTAGTGCATATCTCGCCATGCGTTTCACATGGCCGGGCCGTTTTGTTCGCCCCGAGGCCAGCACGGTGCTGCGATCGACGCGGACGTCTTAGTAGTGATCAAATAAAAGCCGCCAAGGCACGCAGGTGCAATGCGGGCTCGCTGGAAATAATGGCCCTGTGCTGTCATCTCAGCAGTTGAACATTTCCATGTCGAAGCCGATCGTCATTGCGCGTTTGCAGCGTGCCTTGGCGTAAGGCGCAGTTCTTGGAGTCCTCTTTCGAGCTGAGATCATCAGTCGCCAAAGAACGAATCGGGCAGCGTCCGCTCGGCGGTGCGACCCAGCTCATTGGGCGATCGCCGCTGCCCGATCGAATGCCAGGCCGAAACATCTTTCAACTCCGGCATCACCTCGATCAGTTGTTGCTCGAGCATCGCGGCGAACCGCTGGATTGAATTGCTGGTTGCTGTTTCCTGAATCGCCTTAACGGTCTTCATGATTCGCAGCAATCGAGCGCGTGTCAGAATGGGTTCCGAAAGTGGCGATTCGCTCTCGGTGAGTAAATCACTCACCGGCACTTCGAGCGCTTGCTGCCAGCGAAGAAGTTCCGAAACGAGCATGTCGCAAGTCGGCTCTTCTTGCCGGCGCACTTGATCGATCGAAGTGTGCATCCGGCGGGCGACGCTTCGCACCGAAACGCCTTGCCGCCTTCGCACGTCGGCGATGCGATGCAAAACGGGCCGGGCACTCGCCACAGGCACGTGCGGAACCGGTAGGTGCCCCAATGTCGAATCAAATTGAATTTCATGAGCAACGTTCATCGAACCTGCCTCCTTCTGTTCGCCGCGGCGAACACGACCATGAAGATGAGAATGGCCAAACTGTTCCCTAGATGAGAAACTGCGCACGAATTATCCGTACTGGCAGCTACCTGTTCCCTGCGAGAATCGCGGGTAGACGGCAGATACATTCCACGGCGCCGCGTTCCCACGCATCCGGCGCGAGACGCATCTTGCAGCGCGAAAAACCTCTCGCGAATAATTCGTTAGAGACTTTTCAACCCCATTGTTCCGGCTTCAAAGAAGTCAAAGCTGAAAAGGTTGGCCCATGCCCGTCACAAGCGTTCAAACCGGTGCGTTTTCCCGCTCGGACGATCACATCTTATTCCTGCAAGAATTCGATTGCAAGCGATCTGCCGCAAGATTTTTTGTATGATGCTGACCGCGCCCCCGGCCAGATTTGGCTGTAGCAAAGTTCTACGAAAATGTGACTTCGATAAAGTGCTTAAACAGCGTGTTGTGTGCTTTCACCGCATGGCGCCGTTGCGATTCAGAGCACTGAAATTATTTCTTAGACACGCTGAAAGAACTGATTATAAGCTGATTAGAAAGCGCTTGCAGCCATGCATCAAATGCGAGTGACGTGAATTTCCTCGTCGCGTCGCGGTTTGCCGCGCGCAAGATAACCAGTGTCGTATCAGTCCGCTGCCTTGCGACTGAGTGGACGGCGGATCGATTTCGGATCCTTCATCCGCGTGGACCTTCGAACCCCAGCTGAGCCATCCGCGCGACTGTGTCCAGTCGGGCGTATTGCTACAATTCACTTTCTACATCGTCTCGATCCCCCCAAATTACTCGACGGTGATAGCAACAGCAAAACGTCGTATAATCATTCTTCGCTGGTCCGGTAGCTCAGCGGTTAGAGCAGGGGACTCATAATCCCTTGGTCGGGGGTTCGAATCCCTCCCGGACTATTCAACCCGTTTTGGCAACTTGGTTGCCAGATAACCAATGGCGGTTGCTGTTTGGTCTGGCGCGGTGGGGTGGGTTGCGAATTGGGTCAGAGCCCCGCCAGTTGCATCCGCAGTGTAAAGCCGAACATGCGCGAGAACAGGAAATAAAAGAGCGGAAGGCACGTAAAGGTGCTGCTGGAAAAAAGAGATGTCCGGGCTGCGACCAGCTAGTACCATGCAGACCAAACCGCTGCCCCGAGTGCGGTTGGCAATTCAACTTTCAAACTTGGGACGCGCCTATCAGTGCTCAGTCCTATGACTAGTTGCCGAATTTGCGGAATGCGCATTGTGGAACCCGATACGATCTTCCACCCTCAGTGTCTAGCGGTGTGGGTCGCAGTGGTTGCAGAAGTCAAAGCTTCTGTCGCAATCGAGAACGCTGCAATGATTGCGGACGATAGAATTTCACTACGCGTACGCAGAGCAACCAGTGGCGCAGAAACGCAGGCAGCCTAACGCACAGCCCACACGAGCAGCCCCAGCCCAACGGCAACGAGCGTGGTGGCGATTAGCAGAGTGCGAAGGGAGAAGCGGCTTGACCACCAACTGCCCCATGGCAACAAAACTGCGTCAGAAATAAAATTGTGGGCAGGCATGTTGGAAACATGATAAATGTAGCGTCAGTTGTATATGCGAAACCAAATCGCGGGTCACCCGTGGGATGCAAAAACTGATGTGACCATCGGTTTGTAAACTGAGAAGTACTGGTGTGCGGCACAAATCGAACGTATGACAATGAACCCCGGTTTGATTCCCAAATTACCTCACGCAAGGGGCTGGTCCTTCCTATAGCATCTGCCACCCAATAACTCCGCACCCACAACGCAACGAGCAGCACTGCCACGATTCCCCACACCACCGACCACGCGATTCGCAGCTTGCGGTATTTCATGTACCTACCTCGCGAGCCACACGATTAGCCCCAGTACCACGGCAACGAGCGTAGTGGCAATCAAAAGACTGCGGATAGTGAAACGATTAGACCAGTATGGCCAACTCACGGCCCACAGCGTGCCGCTCAATAGGACAAAAAGCCAATGCGGTATCCTAAAGTCGGCTGTGGCAAAGTTAAAGCCTGGAAAAAGTAACGCTGCAAGGGATCGATTCTGAGCGTTCGGCGAGTCATCGATCCAATCTTGCATCAATACGTTGCCATGCGACCACCCCGTAAAACCGCC
>DATBAY010000427.1:0-18165 GCA_036271295.1 Lacipirellulaceae bacterium
GGGGCGTTGCCCCAGCCACCCTCCTATTCAAACTGACCCACTACCCAGTATCTCATCAAGCTTTTCGCATGTTCCCGAGCGGGTTAAACTAATAGTATCGAATATTCAGCCGTTTTACGGCGGAGCAGGGCAGGGGGCCTCGACCGGTCTCCGTGCCGTGAGCCGCGCCTGAACTCCGACCTTTAGCCCCAATAACCGCCGTGCCCGCAGTCCAACAAATCGTCGGCAACTACCGCATGTTTCATTTGATTCGTGCGGGTGCAATCTACGAGATTTGGGCCGTGCGCCCGGTCTCGGAGAATACGCCGTTCGCCATGAAATGGCTGCCGCCGGGAGAGAAATATACCCGTTACAACATCAACGAGTTGAAACACGAATTTACGGTCGGTTCCGTGCTCGATCACCCGACGGTGATCAAAACCTACGACTTCGGCACCACGTCGAACGGGGCCTACATGCTCCTCGAACTGTTCAAAGTGCCGAACTTAAAGCAGCAAATTATCTCGGGCGGTTACAAAAAACTGGCTCACCGTGCGAAACCGATCCTAACCGGCGCTGCCGCGGGACTCGCCCATTTGAATGACAAGGGCTGGATCCATCGCGATATCAAGCCGGACAATTATCTGCTCCACGACGACAACACGATCAAACTGATCGACTTCAATCTCGCGCGCAAACCCGCGGGCGGGCTCAGCAAACTCTTTGGCGGCAAGACCAAGGTGCAAGGCACCCATAGCTACATGTCGCCCGAGCAAATCCGCGGTCAGTCGCTCGATTTCCGTGCAGATGTCTACAGCTTTGGCTGCATGGTGCATGAATTCTTTTCCGGCAAACCACCATTCACGGCCAATTCGCCGAACGAGCTTCTGCAATCGCATCTTTCAAAACGTCCGCAACCACTCACGGTGTTCGACAAAAACATCGCGCCCGAGTTCGCTGCCTACGTGCAACGCATGATGGCAAAAGACGCCAAAGATCGCCCTGCGAACATGAAAGATGTGATGATGGAAATCAAAACCCAAAAAATCTTCTACAACCAGCCGCCACCGCCGAATCCTGCTGACGCAGCAAAAGCGGCTGCGGAAAAGGATTAACTCGAAATTGGAATTCAGGTTCTAGATGCCCGCCACTGCATACCGCCTTCAGTTCGAACAGCCGATCTACAAGCTCCAGGAGCAGATTGCTCAGCTTGAATCGCTGCCCGCGAAATCGCCGAATGATCTCGATCAAATTCGCGCGCTGAAACGCGAATTGGCCGACACAACCCGCCGCGTCTATAGTCAGCTTGATCCGTGGGACACGGTCCAAGTCGCTCGCCATCCCGAGCGGCCAATGCTCACCGACTATTTGAACTTGCTGTTCGATGAATTCGTCGAACTCCATGGCGACAAGTTCTACGGCGACGACCGGGCCTTGCGCACGGGCTTCGCCAAGCTCGATCGCTACAAAGTCCTCGTCGTCGGCCACTACAAAGGCAAGACGCTCAAAGAACGCAACGAGTGCTACTTCGGGTGCGCGCATCCCGAAGGCTATCGCAAAGCCATGTCGAAGATGCACCTCGCCGCGAAGTACAAGCTGCCGATCATCTGCATGATCGATACACCCGGAGCGTACCCCGGCATCGGCGCCGAGGAACGTGGCCAGGCTCAGGTCATTGCCCAGAGCATGCTCGAAATGTCGCGCCTTCCGACGCCAATCATCTGCGTCGTTATCGGCGAAGGCGGCTCCGGCGGCGCGCTTGGCATCGGCGTCGGCGATCGCGTCGCCGTGCTCCAGTTCGCGTACTATTCGGTCATCAGCCCCGAAGGCTGCGCCGGCATTCTGTGGAAAGGTCACGATCATGCGCCCGAAGCGGCCCGCGCTTTGAAGCTGACCTCGAGTTACCTCCAAAAGCTCGGTTGTGTCGACGATGTGATTGAAGAACCGCTTGGCGGCGCTCATCGCGATCATCATCAAATGGCAACTCGCCTGAAGATGTACTTCCTGAAATCGCTTCGCGAACTGGTCGGCATGCCAACCGAACAGCTTCTTGCCGCGCGCTACGAAAAGTTTCGCCGCATGGGCCAATACCTCGAAGGCGACGCGGCCGCGGCGCCACAGTCAAACGGCGAGCCGCTTTGAATTCGCGACGGGCTGATAACAGCGCAAGCGCGCAAAAAACGCGACCTCACAGAATCGTCCCAGACGGGCGCCGACCCGGGCCATCGACCCAGAAGACCTTCGACGATCGTCGAAGCGAGCAGGGCACCTATTGCGTGGATCCCGAGAACCGTGCCCAACGTCCGATAATCGCTCTTATGTTCGTTTCGGCCTCGTTTTTCCCCGGGGAATATGCAAAAACCGCCCCGGCCGTATAATCGCGGCGACGTTCGATACAAAACCGCCATCGCCAATTTCAAACGCCTCGAATGCACGACGACGACTTCGAAGACGATGAAGATTGGTACGACGAAGAATCGGATGACGAGCCGACTGTTCCGTGCCCGGAGTGCGGCGAACCGGTCCTGGAAATCTCCGACCGCTGCCCTGCTTGCGGCTACTGGCTCACCGATTCGGATCGACAACGCCTGACTCGTCACGCGGCCATTCCGATCTGGGTCAAGCTCACGGCCACCGTACTGTTGGTCGCCATGCTGTACGGCCTCGCCACATTCATGTTCTAGCGATTCTGGCGGTCGCATCGGCGCCTGAGCACGCCAAGAAAAAGCGTTGCTACCGCACTGCTCCGTACGGATCGCTCGATTCCGCTGTCCGCGGCTGCGCCGGCGGCGTGCTTGGCCAGCTCGACTGCGTTCCCGATGGCGTCGGCCAGGCCGACGGCTTCGGCTGGTTCTGCTGCGTCCCCGGCCATACCGGCTGGGATGTCGCCGGTTGGTTTGGCGATGGCCAATTGATCTGCGGCATGCTGGGCATGTTCGGTATGTTTGCCTTCACTTGGTTTTGCCATATCTGCTGCAGATCCCCGCCTTTCGGTTGAAAGTTTGGATTCAGCCGCTCTTCAATCGTGTTGAGATACGGGCCCACGACCTGATGCAGCTCGGGCGGACAAACGGCATCGGCCTTATTGAGGAGCACCACAATATACCGACCCGACTGCGACGACACGATCGCCTGTCCCTGTGGCTGCGGCGCAAGTGTCACCGCGAAGAACGTAATCGCGACGCACAGCAGCACGCCTTTGGCAAAACCAAGGAGCGCACCCATCTGTTTGTCGAACGATTCCAGCTTCACTTTGTTAATGGCGCCGGAAACGAATCGAAACAACATCCAAATCACGAACGACGACGCGATGTACAGCGCCAGCTGCGCGGAAAAGCGGTTCAAAGGTGCTTGCTGACCAAAGTATGGCGCAAACTGCGCGCTGAGCTTCAGCGAAATGAAGTAGCTCGCAATTAGCGACGCCAGCGACGCCAACTGCCAGGCCATACCTTTCCAGAAACCGATGACCGTGGTGAGCACGAGCACCAGGATCATGATCGCGTCGTACGTTTGCATTTTGCAAATGGGCAGGGGTGTGAAGGCGCACTTCAGTCGGCGATCGCCGACCGCATTGTAACTTCTCAGCGCCAGGCAAGGGCGGCGACTATACCGCCATGCCAGCATTCCGCGAAAGGTCAGTCCGCCTGACTGATAGCAGGCACGATTCTGTTGCCTCGAACGCCGAATTCTGTCATAGCTGCCGCGCAATTATCGCGCACACGTCGAAAGAATTCTTTCATGGCCGGATTCCGCATGCATGTTGGCACCAGCACCGCACTCGGTTGCGGCTACGCCGGCATGCTCACAGCGCACGGCGTGCCGGCCAACTCGGCCGTCGTCTCCGGAGCGCTCTGCGGCTTCGCCGGCATGTTGCCCGATCTCGATAGCGACATCGGCGTTCCGCTCCGCGAAGTGATGTCCTTCGCCGCGGCGACGATCCCAGTGCTCATGGTCAACCGCTTCGAGTCGCTCGGCATGGGCTTCGACGCGATGGCGCTAACGTCTGTTGTGTTGTATCTTGTCGTGCGGTTCGGCATCGGCGGAATGATCCGCAAGTTCACGAAGCACCGCGGCATGTTCCACAGCATCCCCGCAATGTTCATCTGCGGCGGCCTCGCTTATCTGTTGTGTGGCGGCTCGCAAGCGTTATACAGCGGATTCAAAGCCGGCGGCGTCATGGTCGGCTATCTGTCCCACCTCGTGCTAGACGAAATCTATTCGATCGAATTCGCCAGTGGGCGGTGGCGGATGAAGAAATCATTCGGCTCCGCAATGAAACTCTGGGGCGACAACCACTGGGCGAACACGGCCGCCTACTCGAAGCTCGCGCTCGTCGGCATGACGATCCTCGGCGAACCCTCCGTCATGCAAAAGATCGCCGCCTACAACCCGCAACTCGCGCAGCAGATTAGCAGTATCCGCAACACCGTGCAGACCGCCGCTCCCAATGGGCTGCCACAAAACGGCACCGACTTGGCCCGCGCCGCAATCAATATCTTCAACGGCCCGGGACAATCTGCCGACACAAATCCCGTCAGCGCCAACGGCTGGTCACAGTATCCGCCCAACCAGCAACAGCCGCTCAACAATCCGCAGCAATATGCAAGCGGCCCACAACAATACAACAGCGGCGGTGCGCAGCCAGCATACACCCCGCCCGCTCAAGCCGCTGGATCATCGCCCTGGAACAGCGGCCCTCAAAGCTTGCCCGACAACCACGGCAACGGCTACAACACCGCGCAGCGGCCAATGGGCCAATATTCTCAGTAGCATTCTCGCGGCCGAGAAACGCGCGCCTGATTTGTCAGCCACCACCGCATTCAACGCAAGAACAGGTGGTACACGCGATTCTGAGTTTCATCGACACACGGATAGCCGAGCGTATCTAAAAATCGCTGGAAAGCGCGATCGTCCCCTTCAGGAACTTGGATGCCGACCAGGATCTGGCCGTAGTCCGCGCCCTGATTGCGGTAGTGAAACAAGCTGATGTTCCAGCTTGGCCGCATGCTCGACAAAAATCGCAACAGCACGCCTGGCCGCTCCGGAAACTCAAACCGACACAGCCGCTCGCCTCGAGCGAGTTCCACCTTTCCACCGACCATGTATCGCACATGCTCTTTAGCTAGTTCATCATCGTGCAGGTCGACCGCCGCGAAGCCTTTCTCTGCAAACGCTGTGCAGATCGCCGCTGCCTCGCCGCGATCCCCGATCACCACACCCACCAAAACGTGCGCTTCCTTCTTTTCCGAAACCCGATAGTTGAACTCGGTCACACTCCGATCGCCGATCGCTTCGCACATGCGCCGAAAGCTGCCGCGCTCCTCCGGAATCGTGACGGCGAACAACGCCTCCCGCTCCTCACCCACCTCTGCCCGTTCGGCCACGAATCGCAGGCGATCAAAATTCACATTTGCGCCCGACGTGATCGCAACCAGTTCCTGATTCAATAAGCCATGCTCCGCGATATAGGACTTCATCCCAGCGATGCTCAGCGCGCCGGCCGGCTCTAAAATACTGCGCGTATCTTCAAAGCCATCTTTGATCGCGGCACAAACGGCGTCTGTATCCACCGTCACAAAATCGTCGACCAGCTCACGCGTCATGCGAAATGTCTCCTCGCCAACGAGTTTCACGGCCGTGCCATCTGAAAACAATCCGACATCCGCGAGCTGTACGCGCTTTCCCGCTTTCACTGAACGGACCATCGCATCGGAGTCGTTCGTCTGCACGCCGATGACTTTTATCTCTGGTCGGACGGCTTTAATGTACGCAGCCACACCCGAGATTAGCCCCCCGCCCCCGATCGGAACGAACACTGCATGGATCGAGCCCTGGCGTTGCCGGAGTATCTCCATTCCAATCGTGCCCTGTCCCGCGATCACATCCGGATCGTCGAACGGATGAACAAACACGTACCGCTGAGCCTTTGCTAACTCCACCGCCCGCAAGTACGCGTCTGAATACGTATCGCCGTACAGAATGACCTCTCCCCCAAGTGATCTGACCGCATCCGATTTTAGCCTCGGCGTGGTCACGGGCATCACCACAACAGCCCGACAGCCCAGCCGACCGGCGCTCAGCGCGACTCCCTGTGCATGATTCCCTGCCGAAGCGCAAATGACCCCACGCTCTAACTCCTGTGGCGCGAGCCGAGCCATCTTGTTGTACGCACCGCGCAGCTTAAAGCTGAAGACCGACTGCGTGTCCTCGCGCTTCAGCAAAATCTGGTTGCCGAGCCGTTCGCTAAGTTTTGGCGCCAACTCCAGCGGCGACTCAACCGCCACATCGTAAACCCGAGCGTTGAGAATTCGTTGCAAATATTCGAGCAGCTTCGTTTCCATCAGGCACGTCGACCTCAAACGCGGAAAAAACGGAAGGCGTACGCCTCGGAACCATCACAAATCTTGTGTATCGATCCACAGCGTCACAGGCCCGTCGTTCACGAGCGAAACCAGCATGTGCTCGCGAAACTTTCCTGTACCCACCTCTACGCCCGCCCGTCTCACGGCAGCCACGAACGACTTGTACAGCCGTTCTGCGGTCTCCGGCGGCGCAGCCCCCGTAAAGCTCGGCCGACGCCCCTTTCGACAGTCGCCAAAGAGCGTAAATTGGCTGACCACCAGCATTCCACCAGTCACATCGGCGAGCGATAAGTTCATCTTACCTGCCGAGTCTTCAAAAACTCGCAGCCCGACTATCTTCTCGGCCAGCCAATTCACTTCGTCTTCGCCGTCGTCGTGGCCAATGCCCAGCAGGACGACGAAGCCCCGCCCAATCCGGCCCGTTTCCGCCCCCTCCACCATCACGTGAGCCTCGCTCACCCGTTGCACGCAAGCCCGCAAGTTTCGAATCTCCCGTTGAGCTATTACCAGCTCGCTGTTGATACTAGAGTTTGTAATCCGCCGCCGACATCTTAATCCCAAGTCCCCAGCCCCTTTCTCCCAATGCCCACTCCACTACTCGCCTATTATTGCGCGCTCATTCTCATCGCGTCGATTGTCGGCGGCATGATTCCCGTGTGGTTTCAGCTCACGCATCGCGGGATGCAGTTCGCCGTAAGCTTCGTTTCCGGCGTCATGCTGGGCATCGGTGTGCTTCATATGCTCCCTCACGCCATGGCAGAAGCCGCCGTCGCGGCGGGCGCACTTGCCGCCGCCGATCCATCCGCCGCAGTGCCCGCGACGACTTCCGCACTTAACGCCAACACGATTCAGTCCGTCGCCGTGTGGCTGCTGGCTGGCATGTTGACCATGTTCTTCATCGAACGATTCTTCAGCTACCACCATCACGATGTGCCCGGCGATTCGGACCAGGACCACGTGGATCACGATCACCACGCGCACGAGCATGCGGGCCACGAACATAACCACGGCGCAGCCAGCCGCAACATGTCGTGGAGCGGCGCTGCGGCCGGTCTCGCGCTCCACAGCATTCTAAACGGCGTCGCACTCGCGGCAGCCGTTCAACACGGCAGCCACGGCTCGCTGCTGGCCGGGTTTGGCACGTTTCTGGTCATTGTCCTGCACAAGCCGTTCGATGCTATGACGATCAGCATGCTCATGGCCCACGGCGGCTGGAGCCAGACTTGGAGAAACACGATCAATGGGTTATTCTCCCTCTGCATTCCGATCGGCGTGCTGGTTTTCTATTTCGGTTTGATGAGCGATTCGAACAACCCCGGCTCACCAACGCAGCAATGGTGGATTGCCTGTGCCCTCGCCTTCTCCGCCGGCACCTTCCTCTGCATTTCGCTAAGCGACCTGCTACCCGAACTCCAGTTCCACAGCCACGATCGCCTTCAACTTTCCGTCGCGCTTTTGCTCGGTTTGGCGGTCGCCCAATTCGCATCGAAAATGGAAACAATGTTCGCCCACGCACCTCACACACCGCAAAAAGTGGGTGTTTTGGATTGCCCAATACGATTGCAAGGTAGTCCTCTCGCTCCGCGAGAGGAAACGGTTCTCGCCCAGTCAAACGGCTATCTGATGCTGAATTCGACCCGCTATCTGACGTCCGCACGCCTTGCCAACTTTGCCTGATCGTTGCCAGCACGGACTTAGTTGAATCTTGCTCAGCGCAACGTCCGAAAACTGAGATGAAGCCTCCGCTTTGTCCCCCACCCCTATCCGTTCGCAGCAACACGCCTCGTGCTGCGCACCCGCTTAAAAGGATGCCTATGTCGGGCACGCACCGCCACACTTGGCAACAACATCGTGTCGGACACTTAAACATCACCGTGCAACTCGATTCAGCCGCCGAGTCGACCAGCCTCGACCGCCACAAAGGACAGGCGGACGTCGCGCGGCAACTGATCACGACGATGGACGCCGAGCGGCTTCCCACGACTTGGGCCGTTAGCGATCCGGCCCACTCGGCTGCCACGGCATTGATCGTGAAGTCCGCGATCGACCACGAGCTGGCGGTTTTGGGTGACACTAACTGGGTCGGCCCGACGGCCGGCCGCACACGTTTCGCTCGTGAGCTCGCGCGTCGCCTGGCGCAGGCTCGGGCCGCTGGGCTTCAGGTCACCACGTTGATGCCATGCGTCGCCAACGTCGAATCCGACATGGACCTGATCGTAAAGCTACAAATTACGGCATTGGTCGGACTCGCGACGTCGTTGATCCCTCGACAGACGGCCGGCCCCCAGGCCCTCCACTACGGTGTCTGGGAAGTACCGCTTTCCGCTAGCCTGCCGATGAAAACTAGCTGGTTTACCAACGGAAAACGAACGCTGTCGCGACGCATCGAGCGCACCGTCGCCGAGGCCGGCGGTTTTCACCTGCTGATCGACGCGGGAGCCATCGCTGCCTCCAAACGCCACGACGCGGCCGTTGCAAAATGGCTGCTGCGACGAATCGCGATCTTACGGGATCGCGGACTATTGCAGGTCGAGACGATGCGGGCCACTGCCAACAGACTGTCGGACGTGCCGTCCGTCTCTCCGCAGCGATCCATTCTGCGCGGAGCTGCCTAGACCGTCCTTCAGGTTTTCGCATTAGGGTGCCCGGGCCCAACGCCCGAGAGATTTTCCTCAGGCCCTGGGGCGTTGCCCCAGCCACCCAATCGAAAACGCGATCGTTCAAATGCGCCCGTTTGCCAGGCGATTTCGCAGAGGCATCTCTCAGATGCCAGGGGCGGCACTGGTCGCCTACTTCGCTTCCCGAAAGGCATTCCAGCCCAGATAGGCGACGATGCCGCCGCAAATCGCTAGCCCCAGATCGGAGGGCACCCCGGCGATCCGGCCAAAGGGTGTCTTTAGCGCAAGATCCATGACAAAAAGTGCCGCCACTAAACCGCCGATTACCATACCGGCGACGGACATCGCTTTTGCCATCGGTCCCGAACCCTGTGTCGCGGCGATTGCGGAGGAACTAGCCATACGATACGCCTAGTATAATTACCGTACCCTCCCTGTCACGGTGCATCTCCTAAACCGCGTAATCTACGCTGTTTTTTCAAGCTTTGCAAAGTGCCGGCGGCCAGAATATCGATTTCACCGTCGCAACCGCATCTTCGCCGCTTGCCTATTCCAGCCCGCGCTCCTTGCGCACTCTGCCTACCTCTGCGACCAGGTCCTCCAGAATCGTGTGATGCGCGGTGATGTTATTCCACCCTACTAAATACGTCCACGCGATAAAAACAATTCCCACACACGCTCCCACCAGGTGCCATTCAGCCCATGGCTGAGTATTCGGTCGCAACGTCGCCGGGTCAGCCGCCGCTCCCAGAGCAGCGACACCGATCACTGCCAACATTCCCAAAACGGCGCAGGGAAAGGTCCGCCGTTTCAATCGATTGCTGGCCATTAGCGGCGCTGGGTCGAAATGATAGGTCTCAACTACCTCTCGGCACCATCTGCCTGTGCCAATGAAATAAGTCACTGCGAGGCTCTCGACGAAGACGACCCCGAGCGCGGCCGCCCCGCCCGTCAATCGATGCCGACTCGCCGCCAAATAAGTCGCCTCACTCGGCTCCGGCTTAGCGTACAAGTTGCCCATTGTCAGTCCCAAGAACATCGCCGCAATCAAGAGGCCCAAGGACAGCAGCGACAGTGTCAAAAAAATGCGGGACATGCGATAACTTCTGGGCCGTGAGAGCGGCGTCGGACCCTGCTAGAATGTAACTTGTCGCAGCTGAAATCTGCTAACAGCGTAGCGGGAATGGTCCCGACTCGCACCCCCCTGCCCCGCCCTGCTCTGCAAATGGCTGACACGATTAAACCGATTCTAGCGCTGACGATGGGTGACCCGGCTGGCGTCGGTCCCGAAGTGATTGCTCGGGCCTGGATCGACCCTGATATCCATCAGCGCGCGAAGCTGCTTGTAGTCGGCCATCCTGCCTTTTTGCGCAAGGCCATCGACCTGGTCGGTAGCCAAGTGTCGCTCGTCGAGTTGTCGTCGCTCAACGATTTCGCCGACATGGTGGCAAGCGGGAGCCAGATGCCGATCCTCAACGTCTGCCACGACGACGCTGTCGCCGCGCCCCCCGGGGTCGTCGATCCGCGCTCTGGCGAAGCAGCCTACCGTTGTGTCACGGCCGCGACACGCGGGGCTCTCGAAAGGACAATCGACGGATTGGTCACCGCGCCGCTCAGCAAGTCCGCCCTTCACGCCGCCGGATATCACTACCCGGGGCACACGGAGCTCCTCGCCGAGATGTGCGGAGTTCGCGACTTCGCGATGATGCTCTACCTGCCTCCCGGCGACTTAGTTCGCGCCCCGGCCGGCTTGGGCGTCGCGCACGTCACGCTCCATCAATCGATGCGAAGCATTTTTGAGGATTTGACGCCGCAGACCATTCTCACTAAATGCCGCCTGGCCGACGACGTCATGCGGCGACTCGGTGTTGCCAAGCCGCGCGTCGCTGTATGTGCGCTCAATCCCCACGCCGGCGAAGACGGCCTTTTCGGTGACGAGGAAAGCAAGGTTATCTCGCCCGCGGTCGCGGCAGCCCAAGGCGTGGGAATCGATGCCCGCGGCCCCTATCCCACCGATACACTCATGATGCGCGCCCGCGATGGGGAGTTCGACGCGGTCGTCGCTATGTATCATGACCAGGGCCATATCGCGTTGAAGCTGCTCGGCATGCACGCTGCGGTGAATATCACGCTCGGCCTGCCCATCGTGCGAACGAGCGTCGCCCACGGTACGGCGTTCGATCGTGCCTGGCGAGGAGAAGCCCGCGCTGAAGGCATGGTCGCCGCAATACAAACGGCGGCAAAATTGGTGACGAGCAGAATGCCAAGCACACGCTAATTCTCGTTAACCTTCTGCTCGCTAATTTTCTCGTGCGATTCGTCCCCGGGGCTCCATTTATTGGCGTCGTACGTTACGTCGCAAGAATCAAAGAAGTATTCGAGCTCTTGATCAGCGAGTGGAAATTCATTGCTCTGGGCAACCAAGAACAAGTAGCCCCGCGGCCCTAAGATCAGCATCCTTTCGCTGAGACGCCACTTTTCGCCGTCGTCCGCTTCGATCGCAACTCCGCCATGACCACTTATGTCGATGGGATGTTGCGAAACGTGGACATCTGTGCTGCCCTTTTCCTTGAATTGCTTCACGGATAACTCAGCCATCAGCTTGTATCGCCGTTCCACCGAAGCAAGCTGCTCGGCGTCCGGCGGAATCTCATAGACGACTACGCCAAAGGCCAACGGTTGCGTGTCCGGCGTAAAGTAGGCGTGCATCTTGATTACTCCGATTCGACTCTCCCGATCCAAATACGATTCTTCAGGTTTCACCGGCAACTTGGCGGAAACCTGCCACCTTGCCGATTCGAACTTGTACCAAGGCTTTACTTTGAGCGCCGCTTCTTTATCAACCCACCACATACTTCGGATCGCTTCCAAAGCAATATCGTCGTTCGTGCTACTGGCGAGCGACGCAAGCTTTGCGTACGCCAAGCCGCGGGCGCGCTTGTCCATTGACTGAAGTCGCTGCGCCGCCGCCAATTGAACGGCCTCGTGTTCATCCTGGAGGGCCGTTGCCAGAAACTCTTCGATCCCGCTCCCATAGGTCTTCCTCCAAAGCAGCAAGATTGCGTTTTCGCGAACGCTTGGATCCGAATCCAGGTAGCACTCCTTGAGAACGCTTACGCCGTACGGACTATCGGTGAACTCATTGGTCGTTACATCGCTCAGTCCGCCGTTTTTGGCCTCCTCGCGAAATACGTTGCGCCAGTAGCTACTTGGTCGCGAGTGAAAGAACGCCTCCCGCCGTGCGATGCCTCGTAAGATCCCCGTGGGCTCGACGATCATAAAAACGATGCAGCCGATCGCGAGTGCAGTCCAAACTCCGTATGTCGCCGCGGGTCGATTCGTCATTTCCAATGGCTTTCGGGAAAAAATCCAACGTAGGCCATTAGCAATAAGAACATGACAAGCCATATCATGCGTCGTGCTGCCGGCCGCCAATCGCCGCGAAACGAAGCCACGGCGGCAACCAACGCAAAATAAGTGCTCATCGCACAACAAGAGAACGCTGCAATGATTTGCGGCGAAAGCTGTCGATCTTGTACAAGTTCAAGGTAGCCAGGATCCGGATGCAACCAACGCGATTGGACTTCGGTGTAGATTGCAAAGATCAGATACGCACCGATTGCCGCCGTCGACAAACAGCCAAAGATCACCAAGAGCGTCGTCGGGATGACCCGAAATCGAAAACGCTTTGGCGAGGCTCCACCATCCATGCACTTATCTTAACACGCAGAATGTGGTGCAATTCAATGCTGGCGTCGCATGACTATTGCCTTGCAGCACTCGCTCCCCCTTCCGTCTTAACAGCTACTTTTGCTTGATGCTGCTGGCGAAGTCTGTCCAATATCACACTTGTCTGGTCGACCCAATCGGCGGTGCCGGGCGAGTAATCGAACTGGCCGGGCGGAAGTTGCGAATCGAATTTGACGTCCGACAGCTCGAGGACAACCAGCGGATGCACACTGAGCTGATACGGAATCGAGCTTCCCTCGCTGGATGACAATTGCGACGTTTCGAGTCGGCGGTATTCGATGCGGTACGGAAATAAATCGGCCTGACCAACGAGCAGCAAAACCTCTTGAGGCATTCGCTCCGGCAGCTGCTGCAGTTGATTTGCGAAAGCGTTCTTTCCTGCTTGGATGCCAGGTGGTCTCGGCGCCAACCTATCGAGCTGGGCTGGTTTCCAATGCCCTACGACAGCCCACACGGGCAGGTTCGTCGCCTCCGCGACTAGCGGCGGCGCGAGCGCCAGCCGCATTGCTTGCGGTGGCAAAAAGTCGAAATTGTCCTTGAGCGACGCGAGCAACATGGGGAGCCCGCCCGTGTATGAGATTAGCTCCGACTGGGTCGCCGACCAACTCGCCTCGCCAGGCTTCATGTCGTTGAAATTCCCGCCGGTGAGCGACGGGTCGGCTCGCAGTTGCCGCAAATCGATGCGGCTCACACTGCGGCCTGTCGGAAGCGTGCGATCGATCCAAATGTACCGGTTGTCCGTAACCTGCAAGAACTGAGCGTCCTGTCCGGCAATCTGCAGCTCGAGCCGTACCTTCAGGTCTTCGCCACTGCCCTGCTGAGAGTAGCTGCCGGCTCCGTAAAGCTGCTGGCCCGAGATAGCTATCTGATGGCGCAAGCGTGCGGTAACGCTGGCACGGCGTTCCAACTGGCTGGCCGCTTGCATCAACAGTCGATCTCCAGGAGCAACCAAATCGGCTTGCGGTCCGCCAGGTTGGGAAACGGCTGCTGGCGGCGGAGAGGCGCTGGCAGCACCGGCAAACGCGAACGCAGTGAGCATCAGTAAACAGGGCAAACTTTTCTTCATCTGCCGGTTTTGACGGTTTTGCCAAAGAAACCGCTTCTACGGGGCCGACCATTACTCTCCGGAAGACCATGTGTTCACGTCGCCATTCGGCAGACGCCGCGCTCGCGGTGCTTGCAGCGACTGGCGGAACGCATGAAGTCTCGGCGAAGCGAATTGTAGTAGTCGCTTGCGTCGAGAGCCATTGCAGTCGCGGGCTTGCTAGCGTGCTGAAACACGCCGGCAAAGCGCGACTTGCACGATTGAAACATTGAGCGCTCGCAGAGCTGTTACGCCGGCCAACGGTCCCGGTTTGTAGCAGGCGAGACTTGTTAAGGGGGGAAGACATGCGAGTAGAGCGTACGCTCGTGGGATTATTGTTTATAGCCATGGCTGCAGCGCCTGGTTGTGGCCGACTGGCTTACAACTTGCCGCCTGCCCAACGAATTCTGGAACCCGGCCCGGGCGTCGATGGCCCTGGTCCCGGCGTGATTCCGCCGGCTGGTTCGCCGTACGGAATGAATGGCGGCGGCGTGGGTCGCTTCGGCGGCGGAATGGGCGGATACATGGGTGGCGCCGGCGGTGGCGCCTGCGGCTGCTATGGCGGCGGGCCGAACGCAGTGCCCTCGCCTAGCCCGAATGGCAACGTGATGCCGGCTGGATATAACGGTCCGGTTGGCGGATTTGAACAAGGTGGTCCGGGCGGCTGCAACGGCTCGTGTGCTTGCGGGCCAAACGGCGGCTGTGCTGCGGATAATCGGATGAATGATCCGCAGATTCAACAAGCGGGCTTCCATCCGTTTGGCGGCGGCAACTGCGGCTGTATGCGGCCAGGCTCGACGGAAGCGTACGCAGACGGCAGCGGCGGCGCTGGCGGAATGTCGACCTCGCAAATCGCCTTCTTGGGTGATGACGGCGTGCAAGTGAGCTGGGACGTAAGCGGCTCGGGCACGTTCGATTCGTCGCCGCTGGTGATTCCTGCCCGACAGGACTTCTACCAAGGCGCCATCTATCGTCTCAAGCTGAGCAACATTCCAGGCCGTGCTGGTGTGACTTTGTATCCAACGCTGGAAATCGCTCCGGTGACGCCACGGACAGACGCCTACCTGGCCCACTCGCCGATTCCGGTTCAGTTCACGCAGGAAGACTTTGATCAGGTCACGAGCGGCAACTTCGTTACGAAAGTGATCTACCTGCCAGATCCTGAGTTCCAAGAACTCGCGCTCGCCGGTGTGGAAACACTGGTTAGCACGCGGCTCGACCCGGGTGTCGATCCGATCGCAGAAGCGGATCGCCGCGGTTCCATCCTCGCGATCGTTCGAATCGGTAACAAGAATCTGGAATTGAACAACGGCGTGAGCATGGGTTCGGACAACGTGGTGCCGGCTGGTAATGAAGCTCCGGCTGGCGCTCTGAATCAGGCCAACCAGGCGATGTACAACCAATCGGCTGGCGGTCCTGCCGAGCCGGGCAACTTCAACGCTCAACAAGCTCAATACTGTGGCGGCGGCTGCGGCCCTTACGGCTGCCAAGGCGGCGGTGCACAGTACGGATATGGTGGCGGTTGCTACGGCGACGGCTCGATGGCGAACATGCCGATGGGCATGCCGACCGGTGGCTTCGCTCCACAGCCTGTGCCGCCAAATATGATCGCCGGCGGCCCGCAGTGGGGCATGCCGATGACGGGCACGCCGATTGGCTTGCCTGGTCCGCCGCACATTCCGTTGGGCAGCCCGGCCGGATTGCGACAGCACGTGATCAGGAACCGTACGCGGATCGACATCCCACCGCCGGTGGCGAAGGTCGAGATGAGTGTGAAGCAACGTCCGGGCCTCAACTACCCGCGGCCTGTTGATCACGTGACCGTCGATGAAACGCAGCGCGAACCGATTCACTTGTTGCCAACCTGGTTGACCGATTCGTTCCATCGCGGCGGATCGGGTAACGGCGGCCAAGGCGGCGGCTCGGCGTACTGCGGACCTTGTCCACAATGAGCGTCTCGCTCGCTTAGATACGAAGTTTGAAACCTGTGAGAATTGCACGAAATCCCTATGCGAACGGCGCTGGTGCACGCGCGATCCGCCTTTGGCGGATTGCGGGTCGAGGGCATACTGCGACAGGCAGTACTGGTGTTCTTCGCGTCTGGCCTCACGGCTACGGCGCAGGATCGACCAGTGCATTGGCTTAACGCCGGTGCCATGCCTCCGGGAGCGATTGGCAGCCAACGACTTCACCGAGGCGGACCGTTGCAAGGGTACTTCCAGCCGGTGCGGATTCGAGCGCCCGAGGGCGCTCGAATCGCACTGGCTTCGGAAGGTTCTTTCTCGAGCGTGCAATCGAACGACGTTCTCGTCGGGCTGCAAATCGGTGCGGTGTACCGGTTGCAGGTGGCCGACTACCCAAACTCGAATGGTTTGGCTCTCTATCCGACCATTGAATTGATCGATCGCACCTATCCCCCGCCGGGGTTGGCGCTGAAGTTTCCGATTCCGATTGACCTGACGCAAGAAGAGCTTGAGCTCGCGTCGCGTGGAGCTTTTGTCACTCGGGTGATCTATATCGAGGATCCCAAGCAGGCGCTGCCGATCGACCGTAAGGCAAGTGACGAGCTGCCATGGTTCGAAGCGCCGAAGGGTGAAGATCCGCTCATCACGGCGGACCGAGCGGGACGGCCGGTGGCGATTCTGCGGATCGGTGCTCGTGTGCCAAACGGAGCAGATCCAGCAACCGGCGGCAATTGCTCGCCGCCATTCGTAATGTTCGATCCCGCGGCAGGCGCTTGCGTGCGCGAAGTGGCCGCGCCAGTGACTACCAAGCAATGATTGGCCGCCATGGAAAACGGATCTTTCCAAAACGAAGAAGCGGTGCTCCCCATCGTGGAGCATTTGCCCGTTTGGTGGCGGTGCATTCTCATCGCCGTGGCGATGGTGATTCTTAACGCGTGTGCCGAGCCGGTGACACGGACGCATTTGTCGCCAGATAAATCGCTTGCTCCGCTGCAGGCGCAGGGTGCTGCGCCGGTCATGGAACAGATTCTTCCCTCCGATCCGGGGCAGATGGTTCCGGAAGGATTGGGCACCATCGTACCAAACGATGAGAGCGTGGTGAGCGACGGTGAAGTTGTCACCGATCCGGGTGATGGTCAGCCAGCTGTGGTTTCCGACGCCTGCCTGAATGGGTGCGTGCAAGGCGGGTGCGACGGCTGCCCAACTTGTTCGCTCGATCCGTATGGACCCGTGATGGGGCCTGGGGATGAATACCTTTGCGACGGCGGCGACTTCGAGACCCCAGTCGGAGTGCATAAAGACTGGTCGATTACGGGGCTGGAGCAGGAAGATGCGATTGCGCATTACGATACGGTCGATGGGCGAGTGATTACGACGCCGAGCAACCGGGTGTGCATATACGCGCCGCGGTTTGCGGTGGTGCGGCGGGTCGTGCAGCCAATTGCGCACGAGCAGCCGGTGTTCATCAATCAGGCGCTCGAAGAGCGTGGGCCGATGAAGGCTCAAGAGGCGTTGCCGCCGATCATTGCGAGGCAGAAGAAAAACGTTGAGATCGACATGGGGCAGCAGCCGGCGAACCTGTTCCGGCAGCGGCAACAGGCTGGCGAACTGGAGAATCTGCAAGCGACGATGGAGGCGTTCAATTCGGTTTCTGCGGTCACGAATCTGGCGATCGTTCGCACGGGTGAAGTTTCCGATGCGGAGAAGGCGCTCGTCGAACGTTTGAAGCAGAATGCGGTGACGCTTACCGGCGTGCAGGCGCCGCAGGTTGTTTTTGGTGTGAAGCAGGCGCAGGCAGAAGTGGGCGTTCGCGAACCGGGGGTCATCTATCAGACGAATGGGCCCGAGCATCCGAAGCTGCGGCTCTTGAAGCTCGCTTCTTGCGGCAATGCGCAACCGGGTGAAGAGATCGAATTTACGTTGCGGTACGACAATGTGGGCGACCAGGTGATCGGCAACGTGACGGTCGTGGACAATCTCTCGACGCGGTTCGAGTACGTGCCCGAGACGGCCAAGAGCAGCGTGGATGCAGATTTCATCACGCACTCGAACGATGAAGGGTCGCTTATCTTGCGATGGGAAATTCGGGATCCTGTGAAGCCGGGCGATGGCGGCGTGCTGCGGTTCCGGGTGAAGGTGCGGTAAAGCGCCGTCGCCATTCTTATTCCCGCTCGAAATCGTTTCGAACCTCGATTTTAGTGTTTGCGCGCGAAGTCGATTTTTTATACAAAAAGCGGGGATTGTGTTCGGCGATGCGCGATGGATTTATTGGTTTTTGTAGGGTTTGACGGCACTTGCATCGTTCAATGCTCGGTGAGTATTGTCACTTTGCGGCGCGATGGTGGAGGGTGCTTGGACATAATTCAGAGTGAGATGGTTGAGCTAAACCGCAAGCGGATAGGGAACGA
>DATBAY010000428.1:0-10962 GCA_036271295.1 Lacipirellulaceae bacterium
TCGAAGCCTGCCAGATTCAAGTCGATGGCACTTGCCGCCGTGCCATTCCAGAGAAGCGCATGATCACTGAAGCCTCCTGCGGGAACGCCAGCGCCCACTTGGCTCGTTCCCCACATCGCCTCGGCCCACGAGGACATGAAGCCGGACGGATGTAGATCCACAACGCTGTCGGCCGTGCTGTTCCACAGCAGTGCGTGGTACTGATTGTTTGTAGGAGGCCCGGATCCCTGTCCCACTTGGTTCGTTCCGGAAACGCCATTCGCGTATGTAAAAAAATCCGGGCGGGCTGAGATCCACCACGCCGGTCGCACTTCCATGCCACAGAAGCGCGTGTGTCTTATTTCCCAAACCGCCGTTGCCAACCTGGCTAGTCGCCGAAATGTCGCGCACTTGCGATATCGTGAAGCCGGCCGGATTTAAATCTACGACATTACTCGCCGTTCCTTGCCACAGCAAGCATGATCCGCGCCACCGGTGGCCGGACCGTAGCCATCCCCACCTGAATATCCACCGGCCGATGTCCAAGCGTCCGACGTAGCAAACTCGGTCGGATTCAAATCGACAGGATTCGCGTTCGCAGCGCTCCAAAACAGAGCATGGTCGTCACCGCCTTGGGCCGCGGCGCTTCCCCTGCCTGTTATGCTCGAGCCCGACGAATCGGTTGCAAACGCGTATTTTAAGCCAGGCGAGTTGAGGATGATCGCTTTATACGCAGTCGCCCGAGCGCAGATCGGACAACATACAATCGCAACGACAGATGGAATGAAATTCCAAAAACGAATTGAGACGGCCAGCCGTCGCCACTCACATGCACGATTCATTATGCCTACGCCTCGGGTGGATAACCAATGGACGAACGAAATCGTTAAACCGAGGTTGAACGCCAGATCAAACACCCACGATCGGCGTCAAATCGCTACGGCAGCAAGGACTAAGTGTAGCTGCCCGGCGTTTTCTCGAACCCCGTTCAGGCGAATTCCAGTTCCCGAAAAGCTTTCAACCCGCGCCGCAACGGCACGACGGTCGCAATCGCTCCCACGATGATCGCCGCGACCGTCCCCAAAATCAGCCACAACCGCAGGTACTGCGGATCGACGAACGCGCCGCCCCAGGGCCCTTTGCCCGCTAGCAGGTAGAAATGGCAGGGCAGGGCCGTGAGCACTACGACGACCATGATGTACAGCGCGCTCAATACCAAATTGAGCGTGCCGCCGAATCCTGCCGCAATCTTCGATGGGGAAGTTTCGCGGAAATTGGGCAGCATCGCGCCGAAGCCTACGGCGATGGAGGCCAGCCCCAGGCACAACAGCACACACGTTAGTTGGTGCACGGAGATAACCATCATCGGCACGCGCAGCATCACGTCGCTTAGCAGCACGAGCAACGAACAAGGTATCCACGAGCCAAGCGAGGCGAACCAGAACTTGCTCCACAGGATCGTGTCGCGTTCGATCGGCAACAATCCCAGAATCCAAAAGCAATGGCCTTCCAGGCTGATCATTGGGTAAATGAATCGCGTTGTGAATGTCGAAAGGATCAGCCCGACCACCGCCAGGTTTAGAAAGCTCACCATGTTGATCCACGTGAGGTAGCCGATGTCGTTGTGCGGATTGTTGAATCGGTCCACGTTCAGAAAGTAGAGTCCCAACAATCCGAAGAAGATCAAGAATTGGGACCATTGAACCGGATCGCGTCGCAACAGCCGCCAGTCTTTGAGCAACAACAATTGCAGCGGCGGGGGGAAACCCGAGAGCAGGCCGGACATCGCGCGGTCGGCCAGCGAACTGCGAATTACGCGGTTTCGACGCACGCGGCAGGTAAAACTCGCGTAACTCACGCGAAACCAACGCTTCGCCGTCCAAATCGTAAGCACATGCAAGAACAGCGCGTTCGAAACCAAGAGCGCCAGGTATAAGATACTTTGCACGATCGGCAGATCGGTCACTTCGTCTGCTGGGGTCGTGTTGCCTTGTCGCGCAGCTTCGAGCAGCCCGTTCGTTAGCCAGGTGCTTGGCAGCCATTCCTGCTGCGTAAACCGAAATCGGTAGAGTGTATCCTGAAACCATTCGGTGCCGAACAATCGCGATTGCGGGCTGTTCACCGTCCGCCAAACCAGCGGCGTGATCGCACAGACCAGGAGCAATAAGGCCGCCGCGACCACAATGCGCCGCAATTTAGGCAAGCGGTGAATCACGAACAAGCAGCAGATGGCCCCGATGCTGCACGGGATATAAACGAACGACACGATCAGCGGGGCCAGTAGCGGATAGTAAAACCACGGCGCGCCGGCCACGATCCCGTAAGCAATCATGATCGGGCTGGCCAGCAGGAAAAATCCCCAGCTGCTGAAGAACACCGCCTCTTGAAATTTGAAGAGCACGATCCGTTCCGGGCGGATCGGCATCGTCAGCATCAGCTTCGTATCGGGCGAGCTGTACAGACCCGAATATAAAATGATGGCCGACGAGAAGATCAACATCACGTTGAGCGACGCGAAGAATAGGTGAAATACAAATTGCACCGTTTGCGCATGGTAAGGCGCACCCGGCACGCCGACGTTGTCCACGATGAAGGTGAATCCTTCGTAAAACAGCAAGAACAAGCCAATCCAGAAAAACATGCTCAAAGTGGCGACCAAAATCGTTCGTAGCCGAGCGTCCACGAACAGCCTGCCAAGCTGAGTTCGCGCCATTCGATACCGAATTCGCCACAGGAGCTGCGCTTCGCGATCCTCGCTCGGTAAGCTTCCGAGCGCGACCGGCCAATTGGCGGACCGCAGGGCGCTGCCCGCGGCCGGCATCGCAGCGGTCACGAGCTCATCCGAGCTACCTGCACTCATGGCGCCTCGGCTTTCACGCTTCTTCCGTCTGTCTCGGTCAGTGCAAGATACATTGATTCCAATGATTGTTGACCGATGGGAAATCGCTGCCGAAGCAAATCCACCGTGCCATCGAACAACAAACTACCGTGGCCCATGATTCCGACCCGGGTGGCGATTTCCTCCGCCGCCTGCAGTGTGTGCGTCGACATGAAAATGCACATTCCCGCGGCCGTTTCGCTCCGCATCAGGTCCTTCACCAGTCGCATGCTGTGCGGATCGAGCCCGATCATCGGCTCATCCACCACCAGCACGCGCGGTGCATGCAAGAGCGCTGTCGCGAAGACTGTGCGTTGTTTCATGCCATGCGAATAAGTTTCCGTCAATTCGTCGACGAAATCGCCCAGCTCGAAGCGCGCGATTTCGCGCTCGGCTGCATGCTCGACCTGCTGATTGTCCATTCCATACATGCGACCGACGAAGTTCAGAATCTCGCGGCCCGAAAGCTTATCGTACAGATAGGGCTCGTCTGGCACGTAACCCAGCAGCGAAGCCGCTTGGCGGGTTTGGCCAACGACGTCGTACCCGCCCACCCGTACGGAGCCCGTGCCCGGCCGAATCAAACCCGCGAGCATCTTGATGGCCGTCGTCTTGCCGGCGCCGTTGTGACCTAGCAGCGCAAAGAGCTCGCCCGCGGCGACGGTTAAATTCAGATTATCGACGGCGAGCTTTTCGCCATACGACCGAGAGACCTGCTGGAATTCAATCATCGCGACTCGCGGCTTGGCGCGGTACTGTCGCAACCGAATCGACATCCAAGAGTCGTTCCGCGAAGCTCCGCGTGCCCGGTTCCGTGCAGCGCTCGAATCGCAGTTTCGCGTCCATTAATTGAACTTCTTGCCTCAGAACCGTACCGTCCTCTGCCACCCACTCCGTCGCACGAAGGGAATTCTTAGTGGACACGCCCGCGGCCGACAAACTATGGTACTCGATTTTTCGTGCATTCACACGCTCTCCCCGGTGCTCAATCATTCGCTCTTCGACGACTTCGGCCTGCATTATCTCGAGCGCGCCTCCCGGCGGACGAAACGGACTATAGATTTCCTGCTGCCACTTCCGCCCGACGTAAACTTGCAGCAACTTCGGGTCTGGCACCAGCTCATTCGACAATCGCGAAAACGAAGGCACGGGATAGGAAACGTCGTTCGTCGCCTCGCCCGATTGGATTCGCAGCTTCAACTCGGCACCGTCGACTTTCCCTAGCACGCGCATGACGTTCGGCAAATCATTGAGCCGAACTTCGGTGCGGAAATACGACAAGTTACCGAGCGAATCGAGCACGAAGACGCTCCGCGTGTCGAGTGAAACTTCCCCCAAAGCACGCACTAGGCCGCCCATCCATTGCGGCGCGAGTTCCTTGACCGTGATGCCATTAAGCAGGATTCGGCTGTGAATTTCCGTCGTGCCAAGCGCACCCGGTACGGCCTGGCTTACCGCGTGGCCGACCGATCGCCCGCTGTAGAAGATTTCCCAGCAGCTTGGCGCATCGCGAAGAAGCACGCCGTGCGTGGGCGGATCGCCGTGGAAGAACGGCGGCAGAATTTTGGCTACCATGAGCCAAGACATGGTGCCGGCCCAGAGCACGACCACCACGCCCACAAAAATTCGGTTGCCCATATCTGCTGCTCCTTGCTATCCGCCGGAATCAGCTTCAGTTGGCCCGCCGCCTCGCCGCGATGGAAGTATCCGCAACGTACAATCGCGGTTCGAACGATTTTATCTTATCCGGGCTCGCTCAAAAATGCTACGAATTGATTCGCTCCGCCACCTGACAGCTTGGCGTTTGGACGAAAAACCCGGCCGAAAGTTTCCAATTTTGGGCAACTGGCGATCTTGGGCAACCTCCTTTCCGCCTGACATTGTGCCCAATATATCCGCGGCGTAAGCTGTGTTTTTCACGGAGGAATCGATCGTGTTTTACGCCACATCCGCCCGCCCCCCGCGGCTGCTTCCATTCTTCTCTTTCGCTGGGACACTTTCGGCAGCCCTCGTGTTCGCGGCGCTAGCAGGATGCACTAAAAACGCCGCGAAGTCATCGACCGACGCGTCCAGTTCCGCAACGGACGCGTCCCCGGGAAAAGGCTCGAACTCGACCCCCAATTTGGAAACCCCGTCCGTCAGAATCGAAACTTCCGCCGGTCCGATCACCGTCAAGCTGGACGGCATCCAAGCGCCTGGCACGGTTCGCAATTTCCTGAACTATGTCAACGACAAATTCTACGACAACACGATTGTCCACTATGTCGACCCGAGCAAGCTGATCCTCGCCGGAGGCTACAACGCCGATCGTACGCCCAAGCCCAGCCCGATTCCGATTCGCAGCGAAGCACACAACGGCCTCAAAAATGTCCGCGGCACGATTGCCATGACCCGCGACCCGGACCAAATCGATAGCGCCACTTCGCAATTCTTCATCAACCTGACGGATGCGCCGCAGCGCGACCACACGGGCGATACGGCGGACAAATATGGTTACTGTGTCTTCGGCCGAGTGACCGAAGGGCTCGAAGTGGCCGACAAGATCTCGCAATCGCCGACCGCCGATAAAGGCGGCGACCTGACAAAGACCCCCGATCCGCCCGTCGTGATTAAGTCGATCCGCGTAGTCGAGTCCAGCAGGTGAAAAACGGGTGGAAGCCCGCAGCGTCAGCAAGGGCCTCAGGATCGATCCTTACTCGCGCTGTAGATCCAGTCGGAGAATCGAAGTCACCGGATTAATCGCCACTTTTTTGCCGTTCACGTGCAATAATTAAAGGTGTGATTCTGAAGGCTGCTCACTCATTGCGATAGGCGCGCGTGTCCACAGGCATTCCAAATCGAATATCTGGGCTCATCGGCGGTGTCGCGGGTTCGCGGATGAAACAGTGGTCGCGGCTGATTCCACAGATCGGCGCTCTCGAAGAACCGCTCCAATCGCAATCCGATTTCGATCTCAAGAAGACCAGCCTCTCGCTTCGCTACCGCGCGCGCAGCGGGGAACCGCTCGATCGCTTGCTGGTCGAAGCCTTCGCCCTGGTGCGTGAAGCGGGCCGGCGGAGACTCAACATGCGGCACTTCGATGTGCAGCTCCTCGGCGGCGCCGCCGTGCATCACAACTCGATCGTCGAAATGCAAACGGGCGAAGGCAAAACTCTCACCGCCACACTGCCACTGTATTTGGCCGCTTTGGAAGGGAAGGGGGCTCATCTCGCCACGGTCAACGATTACCTCGCCAAGCGCGACTCCGATTGGATGCGCCCCCTTTACGAAATCCTCGGCATGAAGGTCGGCTGTATCCAATCGCAAATGCCACAAGGCGATCGGGCCAAAGAATACGCGTGCGATATCACCTACGGTACCGCCAATGAAATGGGTTTCGACTTCCTTCGCGACCGCCTGCTGAAGCGGCGCATCAGCGAAGGCCAGCGCGACCTCTTCGGCGCGATGCTCGGTAACGCCAGCGCCGGGCACGAGACGCCCGTGCAAGGCGACCTTACCTTCATGCTCGTCGACGAGGCGGACAGCATCCTCATCGATGAAGCTCGCACGCCGCTCATCATCAGTGCGCTTCCCGGTGAAGATGAAAAGCTCGAAGCCGAAGCCTATCGCTGGGCTGCTCAAAATGCCGGCGAATTCGTCGAGGAAGAGCACTACGACTACGATCACAAAGAGAAGACCGTCGAGCTGACCCTCCCCGGTCGCCGCAAGGTGCGCGAGATTCCGAAGCCCGACGCCCTGGACCGCATGCCGCTCACGACAATCTACGAGCACATCGAACGGGCGGTTAAGGTCGCGCGTGAAATGATCCTCGACCGTCAGTACGTTGTTCGCGATGGCGAAATTGTCATCGTCGACGAATTCACCGGCCGCCTCGGCGAAGGCCGCAAGTGGCGGGCAGGCATCCACCAGGCCGTCGAAGCCAAGGAAGACGTCGAAATTACGTTCGCCACGAATCAGGCGGCACGTATTACGATCCAAGACTTCTTTCTGCGCTACAGCCGTCTCGCCGGCATGACGGGCACCGCCTCGACCAGCGCGGGCGAGCTTCACAAAATCTACGGCACGCGAGTCCGTCCGGTCCCCACCAATCGACCGCCAATTCGCGAAAAACTCACTACGCTCGTCTTCGGCACCGCTGAAGATAAATGGCGGGCGATCATTGAAGATCTCATTCAGCAGCACGCCCTTGGCCGCCCCATTCTCGTCGGCACCCGCTCGATCGACAAAAGCGAGCTTCTTTCGAAACTAATGGCGGCCCACGATATCGATCACTCAATCCTGAACGCCCGGCATGTCGCGCAAGAAGCCGATATCGTTTCCGCAGCGGGCCAATTCAACAAAGTTACGGTCGCTACGAATATGGCCGGCCGCGGTACTGATATCCGCCTCGGCGACGGCGTGATAGAAATCGGCGGCCTGCACGTGATCTGTTCCGAGCTTCATGAAGCGCAGCGCGTCGACCGTCAGCTCATCGGTCGCTGCGGTCGCCAAGGCGATCCGGGCACCTACCGCCAGTTCCTCGCGCTCGACGACGAAATCCTCGAGACGGCGTTCGGCCCCAAGAAAGCCGAAAAACTCAAGCAGCGAGGCATCGAGTTCGCTGGCCGCGGCCCTATCAGCGGCTTTGAATCAGTTTTCTACAAAGCTCAACGCAAAGTCGAGCGACGCCACTTCCGTGACCGAAAGGTGCTGCTCTATCACGAAAAAGAGCGCCAAAAAATGCAACGCCAAATGAGTCAAGACCCATACCTCGACACCGCCGGCTAACGCGTCCTGTCGCGGGGCGGGGTTCCTGGGGCAACGCCCCAGTCGCGTGACTCTGGGGCGCTGCCCCTAGCACCCCGCGAATGTCGTAGGCGACTTTCTATTACATTTTGCGCATCATTTTCTCGCGCGTGGCTCCGCGTGTTTTCGCCGGTTAAACTGGCATTCATGCACGCCAAACTTCCCCTCGCAGCTCTCACGCTGCTCATTGCGTTCGCGCGTCTTTCCATCGCCGACTCAAACCCCGCGCAGTACGACGTTGGCCTCGCGCGCGTTGATGTCACTCCTGAGACTCCCATCCGGCTCTCCGGTTTTGCTAGCCGGCTCACCGAATCGACTGGCGTCCGCGAACACATCTTCGCCCGTGCAATGGCAATTCAAACTGCGGACGTTAATGAACCAGTGATCGTCGTCGCAGTCGACAGTCTCTGCATTCCCGCGGCGATCCGCGACGAAGTCGCACATCGCCTTAAAGCAAAGAAGAACGTCGCAAACGAGCGCGTTGCGATCTGCTCGACGCATTGCCACACCGCACCGATGGTATCGAACGCACTCCCCACACTCTTTGGCCAACCCGTTCCGCCCGATCAGCAGCAGCGAATCGACGATTACACAAAGCAGCTAATCGACAAAATCGAACAATCGGCCCTCGATGCTCTTAGCGACATGAAACCGGCCCGCCTTGCCTACGGCATCGGCAATGTCGGCTTCTCAATCAATCGCCGCACGAAGGGCGGGCCCGTGGACCACGACCTGCCATTCATGTCCGTCGTCGATCTCGACGGCAAAGTTCGCGGTATCTGGGTCAACTACGCCTGCCACTGCGTCGTCCTCTCCGATTTCCAAGTCAGCGGCGATTGGGCTGGCTACGCTGCCAAAGAGCTTGAGCACCAATTCCCAAATTCCGTCGCGCTCGTGTCGATGGGCTGCGGCGCCGACTCTAACCCGCAATCCGGCGTGAAGTTCGACAAAGCCGAAATCGCCCAAGGTTACGGCCACGAAGTAGCGACTGAAGTTGAACACGTCTTCGAGTCCGCGACCAAGCCCATTAGCGGGCCGATTGTGTGCCAGCTGCAAACCATCGAATTACGACTTCAAGACATTCCCTCACACGACGCCTGGGCCAAACGCGCAGAAGCCGCGACCGCCGACGGCTACTACGCCAAAGTCGAACTCGCCAAACTGGACGCCGGCAAAAAGCTTCCTACGACTATCAGTTACCCAATTCAAACCTGGAAGTTCGGCAACTCACTCGCGACCGTTTTCCTCTCCGGTGAAGTCGTCGTCGACTACGCGCTGCGCCTCAAAAAAGATTTTGACGCTTCGCGCCTCTGGCTTAACGCCTATGCGAACGACGATCCGGCCTACATCCCCTCCGAACGCGTTCTGAAAGAGGGCGGCTACGAAGGCGGCGGCGCGATGATCTACTATTGCCTGCCCGCCCCATTCGCCCCTGGGCTGGCAGACAAAATTATCAACGCGGTTGGCTCGCAGCTGGGCGACAAGTTCCGCGCCAAACCGATCGAAAACCGGACGCAAGGCAGCCTACCCAAAACGCCATCTGAATCGCTCGCTGCGATTCGCGTCCACGACGGCCTCCGCGTCGAGCTTGTTGCCTCGGAGCCTCACATCCAGAGCCCGGTCGCGATCGATTTCGGCCCGGATGGCAAACTCTGGGTCGCCGAAATGCGCGACTACGGCTGCAAAGATGGCGAAACCTGCCCGCCCACCGGCCGTGTCAGCGTGCTCGAAGATCGCGACGGCGATGGCTACTATGAAACTTCGACCGTCTTCCTCGACAAAATCGCCGAGCCGATGGGCGTCAAAGCGTGGCGCAACGGCGTTCTCATCTCCGCTGCGCCCGACATTATCTATGCCGAAGACACCGACGGCGATGGCCGCGCTGACCGCGTCGAAAAATGGTTCACCGGCTTCAGCACCGAAAACCCGCAAGCTCGCCTCAACATGCTTTCTGTCGGCCTCGATGGCTGGCTCCAAGCCGGCTGCATGTTCACGGGTACGATCAAAAATCGCGAGGGCAAAGAGTTCGCGATCGGCAACCGCGATTTCCGCATCAAGCCGGATGAAGGCCTGCTCGACGCTGAAAACGGCACGACCGAAAACACGCGTACGCGCGACGATTGGGGCAACTGGTTCGGTTGCGAGAACAGCGTCGTCGGCTTCAACTATCCGCTGCCCGACCGCTACCTCCGCCGCAATCCGCACCTCGTGCCACCGCGCGTCAGCGTCCCGCTGCCAACACCGGCTGCCGCCCAACTCTATCCCCGCGGCAAGCTCGTCCTCTTCGAACTCTCCGGTCCCGCCGGCCGCGCCACCTCATCCTGTGGCATCACCATCTATCGCGATGAACTCCTCGGCCAGCAATACACCGGCAACTCCTTCACCTGCGAACCAGTCAATCAAATCGTCCACCGCATGATCTTGAAGCCGAAAGGCGCCACCTTTACCGGTGAACGTGCCGACGACGAGCCTGACTCCGAGTTTTTGGCGTCGACTGATAACTGGTTCCGCCCCGTGCAAGCCCGCACCGGCCCGGATGGCGCGCTGTGGGTCGTCGATATGTATCGCTACGTCATCGAGCACACCCGCTGGATTCCAAAAGAGACGCAAGACAAAATCGACGTCTACGCCGGTAGCAACAAAGGTCGCATCTACCGCGTGCTGCCGAAGGACGCCAAAACCAAACCGCTGCCACACCTCGACAAACTTTCTACGCCAGCACTCGCTGCCGCGATGGACTCGACCAACGGCACCCTGCGCGACATGATCCAACTCATGCTCACCCGGCGGGGCGATGCGACTGCCGACGAACCGCTGCTGAACATCGCGAACAATTCGTCGCATCCCGAGGCTCGCGTTCAAGCACTCTGCACGCTCGACTTGCTCGAGCACCTTAGCGACGAGCAAATCAAAAAATCGTTTGGCGACCCTCATCCCGGCGTTCGCCGTCAAGCGATCCGGCTTGCCGAACCACGTTTGAAATCGTCCTACAAGCTGAATCAAGCCATTGTCAAACTGGCTCGCGATCGCGACCCCGGCGTCGCGCTTCAACTCGCCTGCACGTTGGGCGAATCCAACGACGATGAAAAACTACCCACGCTCGCGAAGTTAGCGCTGAAGCACGCCGAGGACCCCTACATCACCACCGGCGTCATGTCCGCCATCTCTGACGCCGACCTCGGCCCAATGCTGAAGCTTGTCTTCGGCGATAAGAAAAAACTTCCCAAATCGTTCCTTCATCAATGGATGGAGCTGGCCGGTGCGGGCGCGAATGAAAGCACAATCGACATTGCGCTAGACCTCGCCGACAACAACACCCC
>DATBAY010000429.1:0-5078 GCA_036271295.1 Lacipirellulaceae bacterium
CGGCGTCGACCGCGTTATCCAAGAGCATCTGGCTCTCTGGCGCGTGAAGGGCTTCGAAGCGCGCGTCGTCTCGGGTGGATCGACCCCGACCGCATACCAGTCGCACGTTGCGCCGTCGGTCAATGAGATTCGGCCCGGCACGTATGTGTTCAACGATCTCAATACACTGCGCGGCGGTTATTGTGAACTCGAAGACTGTGCTGTCCGAATTGTCGCCACCGTGGTCAGCACGGCGGTTCCCGGTCAGGTCGTGATTGATGCCGGCGCGAAAACCCTGGCTGCAGACCGTTGCATTTCCGCGCCAGATAGCGGACACGGCTTCATCGTCGAGTATCCAGACGCTCAAATTAGGCATTTGAGCGAAGAGCACGGCCAAGTCGATGTGTCGAAATGCGTTAAAGGGCCGCAAGTTGGCGAGCGCGTAACAATCGTGCCAAATCATGTCTGCCCCACGATCAATCTGACCGACTTCGCCTGGTGGTTAAACGAAAGTGGCGCGGAGCAACTGACCATTGACGCACGAGGGAAAGTTCGGTGAGTACAGCGACTGCGACCAATCGCGAAATGAATATGAACCGCACTCAGCAAATCCTGCAGAGGAATAGTCAGTACATTCCTGGCGGAATGGCGTCGGTTAATCGCCGAACGGACCCGCCCATTGCCTTCGCCCGGGGGCAAGGCGCCTACCTGTGGGACGTCGACGGGCGGCAGTACGTCGATTACCACGCAGGCTTCGCGCCGTACATCCTCGGCCACAACGATCCAGATTTAAATGCCGCGGTAGTCGAAACTTTTCGCAACGGCTTAAGCAATTTCGGAACCGGCCCGACGGAACTCGAAGGCGAACTGGCTCAGCTGTTTCTCGAATGCGTCCCCACTGCTGAACGCGTGCAGTTTCTGAATTCGGGCTCCGAGGCCACCGCCCAAGCGATTCGTGTTGCTAGAGCTGCGACTGGCCGAGACCACGTGGTTCTCATGCAAGGCGGCTACAACGGCAATCAAAACGTCGTCGCGGCAAACCTTATGGATAGTGTGGCAGCTCTCGGCGGCAAGGCGGCTGCCGGGGGGGAGTATCCGCTGAACCCGATCACGGCCGGCATTCCAGCCGCTGAGGCCTCGCTGTTGCATGCGATCGAGTTCAACGACTTGGAAGCCGTGGAGGCCGTTGCTCGTAAGTACGAGATTGCGGCCCTTATCACCGAACCGGTCTTGCAAAACATTGGCGTCGTAAAACCGCTCGATGGATATTTGAAAGGTTTGCGCAGGCTGGCCGACCAATACGGCTTCGTTTTAATTTTCGACGAAGTCAAAACGGGCTTCCGCTCGGCGCTCGGCGGCTATCAATCAATTTGCGGTGTCACTCCCGATCTATCTACGTTTGGCAAGGCAATGGCCAACGGCTTTCCAATGGCCGCGTTGGCTGGAAAGGCAGATTTGTTAAACCTCACCGTAAGCGACGATCCGAAACGGCGCGTTCTCATGGCTGGCACGTATAACGCGCACCCGGTGACCGTTGCGGCATCAATCGCTTGCCTCAAAAAACTCTCCGATCCGACGCTTAAAGTTTACGACACGCTTGACCACCGTACCGGCAAGCTCGTCGATGGAATTAAAGCGGCCTTCGACAAACTTGGCGCGACAGCTTCCGTGGTTCGGCAGGGCAGCGCTCACTCGTTCTACTTTATGTCTGAACCACCGACCAACTGGTGGCAGCTAGTCACTAGTCACGATTTTCCGCGCGACGCACAGCTGCGAAAATCGTTGGTCGCTCGCGGCATCTACTACTTCCCTACACCGACCAAGCAAGGCAGCGTGAGTTTCGCGCACACCAACGCTGACATCGAGCACACAATCGTCGCGTTCGAGGCGGCATTTGGCGAAACGGCGGGTGAGTGAGGTAATCATGTCCGTAGTAATAATCCTCATCAACTGCGTGCGGCTGGCGGTAGTTTCGAATGGCGCTGTAGTTAAAGTAGCCGATCGAGCCACAGAGAGAATTCGCGTCGCCTGCATTGGCGACAGTATCACCTACGGGCAGCGTATTAACGATCGCGAGCACGCCAGCTACCCAGCGCGTCTGCAGTCGCTGCTAGGCGATAAGTACGAAGTACGCAACTTCGGCGTCAGCGGGGCTACGCTGATCAACGGCGGCACCCGCCCCTACGCACAACAAAGCGCATTTCGCGATACGCTTAAATTTAGGCCGGACGTCGCCGTCATCATGCTCGGCACGAATGACACGAACACGCAGACTTGGCCCGACCACCAACATGATTTCGTCGGAGACTATTCTGATTTGATCGATACGCTTCGAAAAGCTTCGCCTGGCATTCAAATTTGGCTGTGTCTTCCGCCACCGCTCGTTCGTGACCGCGGCAAGGCGTGGGATACGGACGCGATACTAAGCGATCAGGTCATCCCGAAAATTAAATCGATCGCTAATGAGTCGAAGACTGAACTTATCGATTTGAACTCGATTTTTGGGCAACAAGCGGCGATTTTGCCGGACGGCGTCCATCCGAATGCCGATGGCGCCGAACTCATGGCACGAACCGTGTACGATTCGGTGCAGAAGAAACCAGCGTTTAAGTCATCTCATGAGTAGCTTGCCATGGTAGTCGACGTTCATTGCCACGCGTGGCAATATCCAGATCACTTCAGCGACCAATACCAAGCAGAAGCCCGCCGTGCGCGAGCTGGTGCCGAAGTCGACCTGCGTGTGCGTTACGATCACTACTTGGCCAACGCGCCGCGAGATATTCGGGCCATCGTGTTCGGCGGCAAGGCGCGACTCAGCGGCGTGTGGATTCCGGACGACGACGTAGCCCAATACGTTGCGCATGATCCGCAACGGCTGATCGCGTTCATGAGCCTCGACCCGACGCAGCTTGGCTGGCAAGACGAAATGCGCTACGGGCGCGAAGTCCTCGGCATGCGAGGCATCAAGCTCCTGCCGATGTACGCCGGCTTCCGTCCCGATGAGCCGCGGATCGAACCGCTCTGGGAATATGCCGAGAAGCACGGTTTGCCCGTACTACTGCACACTGGCACGACATTCATCAGCAATGCGCCGCTCGAATGCACGCTCCCCCGTCATTTGGATCCAGTTGCCATCCGACATCCGAAGCTGCGACTGATCCTCGCCCACTTGGGCCATCCCTACGAAGGCGAATGCATCGTCGTGGCCCGCAAGCACGCCAACGTGTACGCCGACATCAGCGCTTTGTTCTACCGCCCCTTCCAACTGTATCACAGCATGATGCTCGTTCAGGAATACGGCGTGTGGGACAAGGTGCTCTTCGGCACCGATTATCCATTTACAACTGTCAACGACACGATTGCCGGAATACGCGGCCTCAACAAAATGGTTGCCGGCACCGCGCTTCCGCGACTTAGCGAAGAGAAGATCGAGCAGCTGATCCATCGCGATACGTTGCCGCTGCTCGGCTTGGATTAATCGCGCCAAATGCCTTGCAGTCGATCCAATTATCTTACTCGTAGCCCAATTTTTTCCGCAGGCCAGCAATTTGATCAAGCATCGTGATCATGCCTTGCTTGATCATGATCACATCCGCATTATGAAACAGCAGCCGTCCACCGCGAGCGATCAGTTCTTCAGCCGCTTCCATGTTGCCGACCGGCTGACTGAAATGTTTCCCCTTGCTCAAGGCCGCTTCGCAACAGCGGCGGCTGGCGCTCAGCACTTTCTCGTTGCGCATTTGGCCGGGTACGCCGGACAGCACACTGTAATCCCCCGGGCCGAACATCAGCACGTCAACGCCATCGACCGCCGCAATCGATTCGGCATTTTCCAGCGCCTCCGGCGATTCGATTTGAATCACCAGAAGTGTGTTGTCATTCGCCGCGCGCACATACTCATCGAGCGGCATTTGGCCGAACGGCGCGTCGCGCCCCCAGCCGTCACACCCGCGCTCGCCAAGTGGAGCAAACTTCGCAGCCTTTACGACTTCACGAGCTTCGTTCGCATCGTTGCAGCGCGGATAGATAATGCCTTGCGCGCCGTTTTCCAACACGCGCGTAACCAGTTGCGTCTCGTGTCGCGACACCCGCACAATCATATCTGTGTCGCCGCCCGCTCGAGCCGCGATCATCATCCGAGCAGCGCTTTCCAGCGTGTACGGCCGATGCTCCATGTCGAGCCAAATACCTTCCACGCCGAGCGTACCGGCCAATTCGTATGCAAATGGATCAACAAGGTGCAATGTTGTGACAAATGTCGGTTCGTTCTTGGCGAGCTTCTGCTTAACTATGCTGGTTTTCATGACCCGTTACCTGTTGTAATTCTCACCCGTGCGTGGTGATGACGTGGGATGCAGGATTGATCGTAGTCAGCGATCGAAGAGTAGCAAAGTCGTTCTTTGATAGAATTTGGCAATCTGTAAAAATTGCGTTGCGACGCATCGGACGCTTTCGACGCTGCGCTCGCAACAATGAAATTCAGCGTTTGATGAGGTTCTGAGGTGTTGCAGTCTAATAAAGTGGGTCTTGTCGGCCTTGGCTTCTTAGGGCGTGGTATTGCCGCGTGCCTCGTTGCGCACCGGGTACCAGTTATCGCGCATGTGCGCTCCTCCGATTCACAGCGCGAAGGTGAGGCGTACATCGAGCGCGCCATGCACGAACTCGTGGCCAATGCCGAGTTTTCCGAAGACTTGCCGACGACCTGGCGCGATTCCATTACATTCGTCGCTAATTACGACGAGTTCCACAATGTCGACTTCGTGATCGAAACTGTCGTCGAAGATGTCGAAATCAAGAATCAAGTCTTCGACGAACTCGAACGCGTGGTCGGCAGCAAGGTGCCGATTGCCAGCAATACATCATCTCTTGCGGTGTCACTTCTCGCCGCGCGACGCCAACAACCGGAACGACTTTTGGGTATGCACTGGGCCGAACCGGCTTATGCGACACGCTTTATTGAGTTGATCCGCGGCGCGCGCACGAACGATGCTACATTCGAGCAGGCGATCGCGCTTGCCTACCATGTCGGTAAGGAACCGTCGCTCGTGCAGAAGGATGTGCCCGCATTCGTCGTCAATCGAATCGGATATGCCATGCTT
>DATBAY010000430.1:0-11009 GCA_036271295.1 Lacipirellulaceae bacterium
ACAAACGGCTTTGCATTGTATTGATCGACGGGAAGCTGCCTGACTACGCCAGGAACGAGCTCATTAAATGTGGCGGGGTAGTTGCCATGTTCGGCACGAATAACAGTGATCGCCGCGGCGAGCCGAATCAATTCGATATCGGTATTAGCGCGATCCTGCATCTCGACAGCTTTTTCGGCCTCATCTTGAATCATAAAACGCGCGATGATCGAGCCGACTAATTCGCCTCGGAGCTTTCGGCTGAATAGGGCGGCACAAATGTACGATGGGGCCCTGGCTCGATTGGCCTCCGCGGTAAGCTCTGCCTCGAATCGTCTAAACGCCTTCTTCTGAGCTTGCCGGTTCGACATTTTTGTTACGTCGACAAGCCGGTCGTAATGCTGATTTACTTTTCTGAGCGCGGCGTTCCAATCAATCGGTACGATCTTGGACCAATCGAAGCCAAGCAGGCGCGGCGTACCGGCGGCTTCCGCGAGGCCAGCTCGTTTCGCATAAATCACCACATCGAGCGCTTCGAGCCGTTCGTAGTGATCAATGCGATCAGCTACCTTGGAAAAAAATTGCTGGTTGGCGAGGTCACTTTCTATCTGGCGAGCAAGTTTGTCCGTCAGTTGATCACTGCCAAGCAAAGCTTGCGTGCTTTCACAGGCTACTGCCGCGACCGACATGGCAATAAGCTGCTCGATGAGCGTGTGGCCTTGGGTGGTGAGCTGGGCCCATCGGTAAATTGCCAGAAGGTCTTTCCAGGCATCGTCCGGACGTCCTTCGCCAATGTTCCACATTGCGCGTGCTTCCAACGCCCATGACATCTGTCGAACATTTGCTTGGCCGGGCAGCATGTCTGTAAGCAACAGAAAACCGCGATGTTCCAGTACGGTTGGCGACGGCGAATAGAATCGAGGCCGGCGTGACCCTTCGACAAGTAAATCGATCGGGCGCTGACTCGTGCGCAACCAGTCCGCGAGCGGAGGAAGTTGTTGACTCATCCACGGGCGCTGAGCGCGATCTATGAAAGCGTCGTCTTTGTTCACGACATCAGGATTCAGATTTTGTTTTCTGAGCCAGTCATTTACTCGCTTTTCATTCTCTTTGCTGTAGAGAAGTTCCAAGCGGTCATGGTTCGCGGGGATTTCGTTCAACCCCAATTCGGTCCGCATCGCGTCGTATTGCGGTGGATCAAGATAGTGCGGCCATAGCGCCCGCCACAGAAGCACGGCCGCGTTGTTGTCCGGCGTTACGCCCTGGCGATCAAGGTCAAGCAGATACTCTTCGTAATCAGGCAAGCCATTGGGCCGTAGCGGCTGTGTGATGTAGGTTGTATCGTGCGCGATGACGATTGGCGGCTGGGGCGAAATAATACGACTGAGAATGAGAAGTAATAGGTACATGCTCTATCGAATCGGCTTGACCCCGACCGTCCAGCGAGGGAGTTGCGTTCGCTAAATTAAGCCAGTCATACGGAAACTCGACAACGGCAGCGTCGCCTCGAATCATTGGTGGAATCCAGAAGCGGGTCGTGGGCGTCGTCATCCGCCATGACGCGATCGACCCGCGGATAAAACTGACGCGGATCGGAATCGTTGGCTGACTGTTCCGTCAGCTTTTGATATTGCTCGGCCGAGACGAGATAGAACACTTCATTGGTCGCCGGATCGAACACCTTGATCGGCGTGCCGAGCGAAAGAGCGTGCTTCAGATTTGCATCGAGCGAAGCTCTCGTCATACCGCAAGTATACCATCCGCCAAATGACTTTTGAACTCTGTGGAGATTGCTTCACTTCTCAAGCTTCTTGGCCAACACCGTTTCGTCGCCCTCCACCAGTTTCCCGTCGGGGTCGACCAGGATGGTGAAGTAGCCGGGGACGCCGAAGCGTTCGAGCGTAGTCATCGACGGATCGAGCAACACAGGGAAGCGGAGCGGCTTGTCGTTCCACGTGTATTTGACGATCGGCGCGAGTTCACGATCCACGTCGGCAATCGATTTCAGCCGCTCGTCGCAATCGATGCAGATCGATAGTATTTCGAAGCGGTCGCGCTGGGCTTTGTGGTCTTCGTAGAACTTGGCAAGCTCCGGCAAATCGTGGCGAAGGCAAACGGAGCAATTCAGGGCCCAGAAATTGATGAGGATCCATTTACCTTTGAAATCGGAGAGTTGGGCGTCTTTGCTGATGCCGCGGGCGTCAACGATGTGCCATCGAGGTAGAATCTCGCCAAAGTGTTTTTTGTAGTCGCCCATTGCGCCGCTAGTTTGCGAGAGCTTGATCTTCTCGTTGATATTGAGCCGGCTTTTCGGCAGCAGGTGCAAAACGCCAAGATCGACCTCTGGTTGGTTGGCCGTCAGCGTAAGTTCTCTTTCGGGGAGTTCGTGGTCGTCGCGCATGGCGAGCGTGTAGCGGCCCGGTGGTAGCGAAATAGAGAACTTGGCTTGTAGCGATCCGCAGCCGGCGAGGTGATTGTTGTCGAGTGGCCGAGTTTCATCTTCGGGCACGCTGGCTTCGATGTACGTAAAATCGGGACGACTACCGGGCTCGGGACCTTCGAACGAACCGGTAATGCGGACGAGCGGATGCAGGCGAATTTCTATGCCATCGCTATCTTGTTTGCTGACATAAGTCAGCCCGCCGTGCGTGCGGGATTTGTCCATGGCCATGAGTGTGTAGAAGCGGTCGGACATTTCGATCGAGAAGCGGCCCTCGGCGTCGCTGGTTACGTCGCGGCAGGGGGCCATTTGGCCTTCGTTCGCCCAAAACAGTTTGTTGTCCTCCTTGTTGATTTCGGGATCGAGCGGTTTGCCGTCTTTATGTTTGGCGGGTCCGTTCGCACGCCAGTAGTAGTCGATTGCCGCGCCGGCCACGGACTGGCCGTGTTCGTCGAGAACGCGGCCGGTGACGGTTCGCGTGTCGTCGGCAAATGCGAGCCTTGTGAGGACAAACAGGCTAGCGAAAATGAAGTTAAAAGTTCGCATCTCAATCCTCGTTTAAAGGCACCGATGAGTTTGTCAGTTTGAAGATAGAACGTTAGTGCTCGGGCAATGGTGGCACTTCGATTGGGGGAAGGGGAACGCGGATGGCGAAGTCGTCGGACCCGGCGGGGATTTTGGTGCGTACGCTTTCGCCGTTCGCCATCTCGCTAATCGAGACGCCTTCGTAAAGACCTTCGTTTTCGCTGTTGCCGCCGTTGTCGATACCGTTTGGGCCGAGTGAATAAAGCAGGTAGCCATCGTCGATGCGCTTATATTTGAATGGGGATGCGGTAAAGAGATCGACGGGCAACTTAGCGAGAATTGTGGGGACAAGGTCGTCGAGTTTATCGGGGTAGTTTTTGTGATCGGCGCGGTAAACGGCTAGTGCGGCGGCGAGGCGCAACACCTCCAGGTTCGCGTTGGTGCGTTCTTGGGCGTAAACCGCGGCGTCGACGGCTGGCATCATCGCGCCAACTAATGCGGCGGCCACCGTTTTGCTGCGCTCCGAAGGATTTATTGCCGAGGCGATGAGAGAGGCGGTACTCGGCTCCATTGTCGCGCCAGCGAGCTCCTTGTTGATTTGACGCAAGGCCTGGCGACGCGCGGCGTACGTCGGCAGCCGGGCTGCTTTTGTATAGCGATCGAAGTACTCGTTTCCTTTTCGCAGAACAACATTCCAATCGACATTCAGGTGGTTCGCGAAGCGAATTGGCTGGGAGAGTTTCAGTTGATCCATTGATCGCGCATCCATATTCTTGCGGCTGAATTGAATGACGTTGTCGATGAGAAACAGTCGGTGCGAGTTGTCGAGCATATCGGCAACGTTAGAAAACGACGGCAGCGCGGCGAGATCGCGCATGACGATCCGCGCATCTTCTGGAGATAGATTGCCTTCGTGCAGGAGCTGGAGGGTGCCATCGCGGCCGATACCCGCCATGGCAAAGCCCACGAACTGCTCGATGAGCAACGGGCCTTGGGCCATCAAACGGCCGAGGCGGTGGATTGCAAGCAGATCGCGCCAGGCCTCGGCGTTGTGGTGTTCGCCGATATTCCACATGGCGCGAACCACAAGGCTGCGAGCGGCCTCGCGGGCGGTTTGCTGGCCTGGAAGCAAGATATAAGTCACCGGCTCGTTCTGGTTTTCGAGAAGCGTGGGCGAGGGGAAATAGCAGCGCGAGCGGTGAGAGGCTTCGACCATCATGTCGAGCGGTTTTTGATTGTCGTGGACCCATTTGGCCATCTGCGGGATTTCCCGGCTGGTCCAGGGGCGGCCATAGATTCGGTCGCTGAGCTTGTCGAATCGCGCTTCGATTTCGTTAAGACGATTGTCGTCTGTGTTTCCAGCTTCGGCTGTGCTTGAACCGCGCGTGTGAGACTGAATTTGTGTGTACTCGGCGTTTACCATGCCGCGGATGTATCGGTAGGTAAATTGTGCGGCGTCCGACTTTTGTGGAACGGTCGAAAGACCAAGCTCTTTGGCGACCATTGCGTATTGCGGCGGGTCGAGTTCGCCCGGCCAGAGCGCGGGCCAGAGCAGGGCGGCGGCGTTGTTCTCGGGCGTGACACCATCGCGATAGACGTTGAGCAAGTGCCGATTAAAATCCGGCAGCCCGTTCGAACGCAGTGGTTCCGTAATAAACGTGGTTTGCCGCGAGACGATGATCGCCGGGCTCGGCCCGAAGAGCTGAAATATGAATAATGCCGCGAGAACGAAAACCGCGCCGCCGATCCACCAGAAGATGCTGGGTTTTTTCTTCGGCGGTGTGAAAGGTTCGTCGGCAGACATACCGATTGCGAGTTGCCCCGGCCCGGTCGCGACATGCGGCTAGCGCGTGGGAAATGCCCCTGATGAGATGCGTCGCTGGCGAGATTATAGCACGGCCGGAGCGCATTGCGCCCGGTGGGCGTCTATCACGCCAGGGCGCCTGTCCAAGGCGCCCGGTTCGAATTAGGCTTCCGGCGTCGCTTCGGCTTCGGTCGAAGCTTCGCCTTCTTCGCGCTCTTCGCGCGGGACGCGGACGATGGCGGCGAGGGTGTCGCCTTCTTCGAGCGACATAATGCGGACGCCTTGGGTGTTGCGGCCGATGGTGTTGAAGTCGCTGACCTTGACGCGTTGGATTTTGCCGCGAGAGGTCATCATCATGAGCTCATCATCATCGTTAACGGGGACGATGCCGATGACGGGGCCGTTGCGGTCGGTGGTTTTGATGTCGCGGAGGCCTTTGCCACCGCGGCGTTGCGTGCGGTAGCGGAAGGACGAAGAGGAGCCTTCTTCTTCGGTCTCGGGTTCCACGGCCGCTGAAGCGACCTCGCCTTCTTCGGGAACTTCGCCTTCGGGTGGGGCGGCAGCGTTGGGGCCGAAGGGCGTGCGTTTTCCGTAGCCGAGTTGGCAGGCGGTGAGGAGCGTGGCGTCGGGGTCGGCGACGACCATGCCGACGAGCGTGTCATCCTTGCCGAGCGAGACGCCCTTCACGCCGCTCGTGTTGCGGCCCATGGGGCGGGCGTCGGCTTCGCTGAAGCGGATCGCCATGCCGTTGGCCGTGGAGAGGACGATCTCGTCGCCCTTTTTCGTGATCGCGCAGTCGATCAGCTCGTCGTCTTCCTTGAGCTTGATGGCGATGATGCCGCTCTTGAGCGGGCGGCTGTAGGCCTTCAGCTCGGTCTTTTTCACCAGGCCTTTGCGGGTGGCCATGATCAGGTAGTGATCGGGCTGATCGAAGTCTCGGACGGCGCGGCAGTCGGCGATTTTTTCGTCCGCGGCCAAGTTGAGCAGGTTCACTACCGCGCGGCCTTTGCTATCGCGCGAGAGCTGCGGCAGGTTGTAAACTTTTTGCCAGTAGACTTTGCCCTTCGTGGTGAAGAAGAGCAGGTAGTCGTGCGTGCTCGTGACGAACAGGTGTTCGACGGGATCCTCTTCGTCTGTCTTCGCGCCTTTGATGCCTTTACCGCCGCGGCGTTGAGCGCGGTAAACGCTGGCGGGCGTGCGCTTGATGTAGCCGTTGTGCGAGATCGAGACGACCATCGTTTCTTCTTCGATGAGGTCTTCGAGATCGACGTTGCCAAGCTCTTCGCCGCTGAGTTCGGTGCGGCGGGGGTCGGCGTGCTTGCGGGCGATTTCTTCGCAGTCTTCGCGAATCATGCCGTAGATGCGGGCTTCGTCGCCGAGGATCGCCAGGTATTCTTCGATTTGTTCGAGGAGCTTGGTGTGCTCGTCGATGAGCTTTTCTTGCTCGAGATTGACGAGTTGGCCGAGCGTCATCTTGAGAATCGCTTCGGCTTGGACCGGCGTGAGCGAGTATTCTTGGGCGACGCCGCGCTCTGTTTGGTATTGTCGGAAGCCAACTTCGCCGAGAGCACGCTCGAGCATTGAGGACGGAGTTTTGATCGCGATGAGCCGTTCTTTGGCTTCGATCTGCGTTTTTGACGCGCGGATAACGCGAATCACTTCGTCGATGTTGGCGTGGGCGAGCAACAAACCTTGCACGGTGTGCTTGCGGCGGCGAGCACGAGAGAGCAAGAACTGCGTGCGGCGGCGAATCACGATGAAGCGATGCCGGATGAACTCCTGCAGCATCTCCTTCAAAGTAAGTGTGCGCGGTTTGCCGTCGACCAGTGCGAGCAAGATGATCGAGATTGAATCTTGCAGCGGCGTGAACTTGTAGAGCTGGTTGAGGACGATGTCCGGATCGGCATCTTTCTTCAAATCGATGACGATGCGGACCGGTTCTTTAAGATCGCTCTCATCGCGCACGCCGGAAATGCCCGAAATGCGGCCCTCGTTGGCGACATCGGAGATTTTCTTGATGACGGGGTCGCGCGTTTGCTGGTAGGGAATGTCGTTAATGATGATGCGGTAGCGGTCGCCCTTGCGCTGTTCGATCGTGGTTTTGGAGCGGACGACGATCGTGCTGCGTCCGGTTTCGTAGCCTTTCCAGATGGCGGATTTGCCGCAGATGATGCCGCCAGTGGGGAAATCGGGGCCGGGGATGTGCGTCATCAACTCTTGCACGGTGATATCCGGATTGTCGATAAGCGCGACGAGGCCGCTGCAGACTTCGCCTACGTTGTGCGGCGGGATGGACGTCGCCATGCCGACGGCGATGCCGCCGGAGCCGTTGACGAGCAGGTTGGGGAATTTTGAGGGAAGGACCGTCGGCTCGGTGTGGCGTTCATCGTACGTGGGGACGAAGTCGACGGTGTCGAGCTTGATGTCTTCGAGCAGCATCGCCGCGAAGGGCGAGAGGCGCGCTTCGGTGTACCGCATGGCGGCCGCGGGCAAGCCGGCGATCGAGCCGAAGTTGCCTTGCTTATCGATCAGCATGGCCCGCATATTCCAGTCTTGGGCCATGCGAACGAGCGTGGGGTAGATGACCGCTTCGCCGTGCGGATGGTAGTTACCGCTGGTGTCGCCGGAGATTTTTGCGCACTTCACGCGGCCCGCGCCGGGCGTCAGGTTGAGATCATTCATTGCCACGAGGATGCGGCGCTGCGAAGGTTTGAGGCCGTCGCGCACGTCGGGCAGCGCGCGGCTCACGATGACGCTCATCGCGTACGTGAGGTAGCTTTCCTTGAGCTCGTCTTCGATCGGCAGGTCAATCAGCCGCAGGGCGATGGCTTGAGCTTGCGGATCTTCGGGCGGGGTAGGATCGGTGGGGCCTGTAGACACTAAAAATCCTTTCGGAAGGGTCCCTAAAATCTACCATTTTTGAAGTCCGCAAACAACCGGCGCACGGCTCGTGGCGAGTGCTGTCGCGAAGCGGTAGAATGACGTTTGAAGAGCTCATCTTACGAAGGGAATCGCCGTGACTACGCCGCCGTTTGCGCATCTTCATTGCCATAGTCATTACAGTCTTTTGGATGGCGCCAGCCCGATTGACGATCTCGTGTCGCGGGCCAAAGAGCTGGGCATGAATGCGCTGGCGATTACGGACCACGGCAATTTGTATGGTGCGCTGGAGTTCTATCAGGCGTGCCGCGGGGCGGGGATCAATCCGATCGTGGGCTACGAGGCGTACGTTGCGCCGGCGAGCCGATTTGATAAGACGGCGCATGCCTCCGGCGAATCGAGCTATCACCTCACGCTGCTCGCGAAAAATCGGACCGGGTTTCAGAACCTGGTGAAGCTTGCGAGTAAGGCGTTTTTGGAAGGGTTTTATCACAAGCCGCGGATTGATCGCGAGCTGCTCGCGGAACTTAACGAAGGCATTGTGTGTTTGAGCGGGTGCGTTTCGGGTGAGTTGAGCCGGGCGCTGCTTTCCGGCAATTCGGCGGACGAAGCATTTTTGCAAGGTGAAAAACACGCGGCGTGGTTTCATAAAGTATTCGGCGATCGGTACTTTATTGAAATTCAAAACAACGGCGTCGAGATTCAGCGGCTGGCGGCGGAGCTTTCGATCGATCTGGCGAAGCGGATGGGGTTGCCGCTCGTGGCGACGAGCGATGCGCACTATGTGCTGCGCGAGGATGCGGTCGCACAGGACGTGCTGCTCTGCATCAACACGGGCAAATTCCGCACGGATACAAATCGGATGCGGATGGAAGGGGACCAATTCTTTCTTCGCAGTCCGGAAGAGATGTATGCGGCGTTTCCTGGGTTTGAAGATGCGGTTGCCCGCAGTCAGCAGATAGCGGATAGCGTCGACATTCAACTTGAACTCGGCAAGCGTCACTTTCCAGCTTTCAAACCGCCGGAGGGCAAAACGCCGGCGATGCATTTGCGCGAGTTGTGCGACACGGGCCTGCGCGAGCGGTACGCGGACAATCCACAGCGCTGGCGGAACGGCGATCCGCAATCGGGCGCGTTTAGCGATGAAGTTCGGCAGCGCCTGGAGCGCGAACTGGGCGTCATCGAGAAGCTTGGCTTCTGCGATTATTTCTTGATCGTGTGGGATTTCGTGCGGTACGCCGTCGAGCAGAAGATTCCATCCACCGCCCGCGGTTCGGGCGTCGGCTCTCTCGTGTGTTATGCGCTCAAAATTAGCCACGTGTGCCCATTGCAATACGGCCTGCTATTTGAACGGTTTTTAGACGAAAACCGTCGCGAGGCGCCGGATATCGATATCGATTTCTGCAAAGAGCGGCGGGCGGAGGTCATTCAATATGTGAAAGATAAGTACGGCGAGGCGAACGTTGCGCAGATTGGCACGTTCGGCACGCTCGCGGCGCGGGCGGCAATTCGCGACGTGGGTCGCACGATGAGTATGCCGATCTTTCGCGTCGACCAGGTCATCGCGATGGTACCCGATCAGTTGGGCATCTCGCTGGAAGACGCGCTCAAACAGAGCGACGAGCTCAAACGCACATACGACTCGGATGGCGAAATCCACGAGCTCATTAACCTGGCGATGAAGGTGGAAGGGCTTGCGAGGAACGTCGGCACGCATGCGGCGGCGGTGGTGATCGCCGAGAAGCCGGTCGATCAGTATGTGCCGCTGCAGTACGTGAAGGGGAAGACGGAAGTCATCACGCAGTGGGCAATGGGCGACGTCGAGAAGGCCGGCTTGTTGAAGATGGACTTCTTGGGACTGCGCAACCTCACGATCCTGGCGAAAGCGGTCGAGCTGATCGAGCAGTCGCGCGGCGAGATCGTCGATCCTCACAAGTTTCCGCTTGATGACGCGAAAGCGTTCGGCGTGTTCTGCCGTGGCGAGACGAGAGGTATCTTCCAGTTCGAAAGTGGGGGCATCCGCGATCTGCTCCAGCGGATGAAGCCCGACCACTTCCGCGACATCATTGCCACGAACGCGCTCTATCGGCCGGGTCCGCTCGAAGGCGGGCTGGTGGATGACTACATCGAAGTGAAGCATCGCCGTAAGGAGCCGTACTATCCTCACCCGGTGATGAAGGACGTGCTCGAGGAAACCAACGGCGTGATGGTGTTCCAAGAGCAGGTGATGCGGATTCTCAATTTGCTGGGCGGGATTCCGCTCGCGGATGCATACAGCTGCATCAAGGCGATCAGCAAAAAGAAGCTCGAAATGATCGCGAAGTTTCGCGAAAACTTCATCGAGGGCGCTCGTGAGAAAGGTTTGGAGAAGAAGAAGGCCGAGGATCTGTTCGGGCAGATCGAAAAGTTTGCCGGCTATGGGTTCAACAAGTCGCACAGTACGGCGTATGCGCTCATTGCGTACCAGACGGCGTATTTGAAGGCGCACTATCCCGTCGAATTCATGGCGGCGCTGCTTTCGGGCGATATTCCGGGCCGCAATTTCAAGAGCAAGGATCCGCTCGTCGAGCATTTGGAAGATTGCGAGCGCATGGAAGTGATCGTCGTGCCACCGAATATCAATCGGTCGGACGTCGACTTTGCGGTGCAGGGGAGTGACATTCTCTTCGGGCTGAGTGCGATCAAGGGTTGCGGCAGCGGCGCGGCGGAAGCCATTTCGGCGGCCCGACGCCTGGATGGCGACTTCACGAGCTTGTTTAACTTTTGCGAACGCATCGATCCGCAAGCTTGCGGTCGCGCTGCGATTGAAACGCTCATCAAAGCGGGTGCGTTCGACATCCTCGGCGCTAATCGGGCCCAGCTCATGGCGGTGATCGACCGGGCGATGCAAAGTGGCGCGGCAGTGCTTGCCGATCGTAAGAGCGGGCAACGCGGGTTGTTTGGCGAAGAGGAAGAGCCGGGATCCGCGGCGAGCCAATCGCTGCCAAACGTGCCGGACTATCCGGAAAAAGAAAAACTTTCGATGGAGAAGGAAGTCCTCGGCTTCTATCTCACAAGCCATCCGCTAGCCCAGCACGAGTCGACGCTCCGCACGTTCTGTTCGCATATGAGCACCCAGCTGGGAGGCTTGGAACATCGCAGCGAAGTGCTCGTCGGCGGCCTGCTGGCGGCGATCAAGTTTTCGCACACGAAAAACCCGCGGCCAGGCAGCACGCACACCAAATATGCAATGTGGGATCTCGAAGATCTCGACGGCATTGTCAGGTGCATCATGTGGCCGGAGCAGTTCGCCGAGTTCGGCGAGCTGGTTAAGGCGGATGCAATCTTAGCGGTGCGCGCGGCGATCGATCGCCGGCCGGGGGCGGAGGAAATCAATCTCAT
>DATBAY010000431.1:0-5660 GCA_036271295.1 Lacipirellulaceae bacterium
CCGACGAATTCGTCGTCGGCTACGGCCTCGATTACGAGGACCGCTTCCGCAACCTTCCGTACGTCGCGGCCCTCGAACCCGCCGACTTAGAACTCAAATCAGATTAGCCACAGAGAGCACAGAGAGCACGGAGAAGACGAATGATTGCCCATTGAAAACTTGTTGTTACTAATTGGCCATTTCAGAAATTGCCCGATCACAATTTTACACTTACCAACTACAAATCCTTCTTCTCAGTGTCCTCGGTGCTCTCTGTGGTAAATCTTTTCTGAATGCGACGCATCCTGCACATCATCGATACGCTCGACTACAACGGCGTCACGTCGCAGCTTCTGGTGTTAGCCAAATCGCTCGCACAAGCGAACACCGAAGTCCACGTCTGTGCATTAGGGATAAACAATCCGCGACAAGTCGACTTCGCCGCCGCAGGCATCTCCACGCATACGATTCCTCGCCGTTGGGCCCTCGACCCGCTCGCCGATTGGCAGCTCGTCCGTTACATTCGCAAACTCCAACCGAGTCTTGTCCAAACCTGGGATACGCTTCCCGGCATGTTCGGCCCGATTATGACGGGATTTCCGTTCATCGCAGGGCACTATCGCATCAATCGCTGGAAGCCCGCCTGGCAATGGGCGCTCGAGCGCCGCTTCTCAAAACGCGCCGCACGCCGCAGCACAAACAGCATGCCGGTCCGATCCTGGTCCGTGCGGCACGGCCTGCCCGCCACCGAATCCTCCGTCATCCCAAGCGGCGTCGAGTTAGAACGCCGTAGCGACATATCGCGCGAAGAACTACTGCGCACGCTCAACCTGCCGGCCGACGCCCGCCTGATCGGCGTCGTCGGCCAACTAGCCCCCCAAAAACGTGTAAAGGATCTTATCTGGGCCGCCGATCTTCTCCGCGTGTTGCACAACAATTTGCGCGTGCTCATCATCGGCGAAGGCCCTCTCCGCGACCAACTCCAAGAGTACGCCCGCCTCGTAAGCGATCTCGAACACATCCATTTCCTCGGTGCCGGCAGCGATGCGTGGCGAATTACACCACACCTCGATGTGCTCTGGAACGCCAGTGAAAACGTTGGCCAATCTGTCGCCATTCTCGAAGCCATGGCCGCCGGCGTACCCGTCATCGCCAGCGACACCGAATCGAACCGCGAGCTCGTAGTCGATGGGGAAACAGGGTACTTGATCCCGCTCGGCACCCGCGCCGGTCGCGCCGCCCGCGCCCGCCTCACCGACCGCATCTTTACTGACGCCTCGCTAGCATCTTGCCTCGGCAAAGCGTCCGTAGCGCGTGTCGCTCAACACTTTTCCGCCGAGCAAATGCTCGAGCAGCACCTCGCGCTCTATGAAAATTGTTAATCGAACCGCGTTTGGAACTCCTTCTGCGATTCCACTTGGCTCAATACCGCTCTTCGGTAAAATAATGAATCTATGGCCGTAACGTCGCTTGCGGTTTGGCTTTCGAATTCGCTTACCAGGCAGGATCCGGCACAATGAAGGACGTTTTGGCCGTAGTGCTAGCAGGCGGTAAAGGTTCCCGCCTCGGGCCTCTCACCCGCGATCGCGCCAAGCCCGCCGTCCCCTTCGGAGGCATCTACCGTATCGTCGATTTCACGCTCTCGAACTGCCTCAATAGCGGTATCCGCCGCATTCTCGTCCTCACGCAGTACAAGGCGATGAGCCTCGACCGCCACATTACGCTCGGCTGGCGCAACTACTTGTGCCGCGAGCTCGGCGAGTTCATCGACGTCGTCCCACCCCAACAGCGCATCGACGAACAGTGGTATCAAGGCACCGCGGATGCCGTCTACCAGAACATCTACACGCTCGAAAAAGAACGTCCAGAGTATGTCGTAATTCTCGCCGGCGATCACATCTACAAGATGGATTACGGTAAGCTAGTTGGCTACCACCAGGAAACCGGCGCCGACGCCACGATCGCCGCACTCCGCGTCAAAGCCAAAGACGCCGCCGGCCAATTCGGCATCATGCAAGTCGACGCGAGCAACCGCGTCGTCGGCTTCGAGGAAAAGCCGGCCCAGCCAAAAACCATCCCCGGCAATCCCGAATACTGCCTCGCCTCGATGGGCATTTACGTCTTCAACGCTCCGTACCTTTTCGACGAGCTATGCAAAGACGCCACCATCCCCGATAGTTCCCACGACTTCGGCTGGAATATCATCCCCAGCATGATCCGCAACTGCCGCGTCCAGGCGTTTCCATTCCTCGACGAAAACCGCAAACGCGATGCCTACTGGCGCGACGTCGGCACGATCGATAGCTACTACCAATCCAACCTCGAGCTCACCGAGGTCGAGCCGCAGCTCAACATGTACGACGACCACTGGCCGGTCCGCACGTACCAACCAAATCTGCCGCCATCGAAATTCGTTTTCAACTCCGACGAGCGCTGCGGCGAAGCCCACGACAGCATCGTCTGCGGCGGCGCGATCATTTCCGGCGGCCGCGTCTCTCGCACGATTGTCGGCCCGCAAACTCGCGTCAACAGTTACGCCACCGTCGAGGACTCGATCCTCTTCTCCCGCGTCAACATTGGCCGCAACGCCCACATCCGCCACGCCATCATCGATAAGGGCGTCCATATTCCCGAGGGCTTCCGCGTCGGCTTCGACCCCGAAGAAGATGCGGCCCGCGGCTTCACCATCTCGCCCGGCGGCGTCATCGTCATCGCCAAGGCGGAGAGCATCGAGCCGCTGCTCGCCGAAACTGCGTAAAGTTTAGTCAGAACGCGCTGCGATCTAGGTCGTCGTGCGAAAGCCGTTGACGTGCATTAGTCACACACGGGATACTCGCTGTGGCTGGCGAGTATTGTCGATTGAGGAAACGGACCATGAGGCCAATTGAAGCCAGCAACACGCCTCCATCGTTGGAGGGTGAATTTCGCAAAGCGGTTAACGAAGGTGACGCGGCGATACGCGATCGCGAAGATGCAATTCGTCGCCGCGACGAGGCGCTAAGCTATGCGTCGCGGAAATCGATGCGCCAATCTGTCTTTTGTCATATTCCACGCACAGGGGGTTCGTCGATTTGGCATGAGCTTACGGAATGCGCGGACCGAGCCGGTGTTCCCATTCTTGATCTGTACTGGCTGGCTAAGTCGAAATACGGCTCGATTCGCTTCGCATACAATGTGCTGGTTGATCATGCTGATGTATTGAGTCGCTCAAATACGCTCATTCATTTGCACACTTTTCACAACATAAGTTACTTCCTTCGAGACGAGCAGACTATTTATACAACGATTGTTCGTGACCCAGTTCAGCGGTTTTGTTCAGATGTTGCTCATCTACACAATGCGTTGTTGAGTTTTTCCGAAACCGCTCGCGAAGAATTTTTCGCGGCAGTGCCTTGGAACAGTGATTTGAAGGCACTTATGATTGATGGTGCCGCGTCACTCGATGCTCTTCTCGAAATGGCGATCAGGGAATCATACTTTCGATTCTTTTATTACCACTTTTTCTACGCGGTTCTTTGCGCGAAGCCAGTGCCGATAAATCAATTTGAGCCGCCAAATGATGAGGCAATCGAAAATCTTGCTCGTCAAATAAAGGATCGATTTGCCTACATCGGGCGATATCCCGAAGTCGCGGAAGCCTATCACAATATTGCGGGATGTTTTGGCCTGCCGCACGATCGTAGCGAATCGTTCACGAAGCACATCAACCGTTCTGATGCGAATCAAAGGATTCTAAATAGCCGTGAGCGGTTCGCTGATGCGTTTCAGCACTCTTACCAATTGTTGGCGGCGGCGGGGCTACCGTTCTAACAAGTGTCGCCGCGGCGAATTGAACAAACGGCCAACAACCCGAAGACAAAGAGCACCGCGCTCGTCGGCTCCGGCACGCTCGCCGTCACCGCGCTCGCGCCAGCCCCCGCCTCCTGACCGAAATGCGTTCGCCACGTGTTGTAGTCGGCCGCCGTATAAGTCGTCCCCAGCCCGTTGCGCCACGCCACGTAATCCGCTACATCCACGACCCCATTCAAATTGAAATCGCCCGGCAATTTCACGATCTGCTCGTTATACGTCCAGCTAATATCCTCCTGCAGCAAATCATATTGCGTCCGCACCAAATCCAGCATGCCGCCGTCGTAAGAATGATCGAGCACCGTATCGTAAGAATGAGCTCGCACCTGATACGTGCCGTTCCCGAATCCAAAATCGGCAGGATTGAATGACTCTCCAGTCGCGCCCGGCACGAGCGTGTTGTTCACGTACCATTTCGTTGCGATCACGTTCGGGTCGATCGACTTTACCCACAGGTCGCCGCTCGTCACCGTTGTCTTATTGCCCAGCCAGCTATCGAGCGGGTCGACCTTCTTGTAGAAGTCCAGAATGAACTGCTCGCGGCTCACCGCATCAAATCCTTGATCAAGCTCGCGCATCTTGCTATCGAGCGACGGCCGATACAACCCCGTGTCGTAATAACGGGCCCCTTCATATACGCCAATATTCAGGTTCGAGCCGCGCGGATCGTGGAACCCGAGCCACCGGCTCCACTTCGCACCCGTCGGGTCCTTGGTCACATCCGGCTCGGTCGGCTCCGCGCCCGTGTACGGCGTCGTAAACCCGCCATACTCATCCGCCAGGCCGGCGAACGAGTGACCCGATTCGTGCAGCGCGATTTCGTGTGCCTCATCGTTTCCCCCCGCAAAAACAGCCCACGGCCCACCCGTGCCGCCGTACTTCGAGCTGTTCACCGTAACGAACTGCATGTCGGCCGTAATACCCGACCCCGCAAGGGCGTTATTCCGCGCGTTGTCCGCTTTCGCATCTGAAACCTCCAGCCCGCGATCGTCCAATCCATCGAGCGCATACTCGTACGACGCATCAAGCGCCGTATTCACGAAAACCGGCGGCGAGGCATGGGGAATATCGGCCCCCGACTGGGTACTAGCCACATTCGCCTTGTATACATTGAAAAACTTCTGATACCGCTTGAACGGATCGCTCAAATACCCCGACTCATTGAACAAGTGGTCCAAGTAACCTTCGATATCCCGGTCATAAACCCCTAGGCTGATTTCCGCCTGCGTGTACCCATCTCCCAAAAAGAAGAGATCGATACGATTCGAAGCCGGCCCGTTGTTGAGCAGCGTAAATGGCGCCGCGCCAACTGACCTGGCCACCGTAATCGCGCACACGCCGATGATCCAAACTAAACGATTCATGGTACTAATGAGTCGCCCTGGAAAGAGATTGAATTCAGATAAGAATCCACGCCAATCCTCGCTACTTTACCACGGCGATGTGCAAAAGTCGCACTATGTATATCATCGCGGGCAGCCTTCGGCTCCGCCCGGGGTTCTGTGCTCCAACAATTCGTCAGAGTTCTGTCGGCAAATCCTAAGAAATCCTCTTCTTAAAAAAAGGGGGACGGGAGTCATTCTTTTTGTAATTCGGGTTCTTTCCGCGGCCGACCTCTGGGGCGGAAAGAGTGCTCGAGCCCGAGCTGCTTCGTTACCTTCTCGCGCCAGGCTTCGCCCCCAAACGGTTGTCCGCGTTGTACGGCCCGACGAATCGCCGCGAGTTCTGCTTCCGTTTGTGGTTGATTCACGTGGTCGCACCACGTTCGACCCAGCGCCACGGGAGGCTCCGCCAGCAGCGCCTGCTCGTTCAAGGATCCGGAGGTTCGTCGA